>NZ_JBLIWA010000028.1:0-108929 GCF_047525675.1 Streptomyces sp. 796.1
GCGGTGCGCCCCGCCTCGGCCGCGCCGGCCGGCCCGCGCCGCGCGGCCCCGGCCGACCGCCCGGCCGGCTCCGTCGGCGACACTGAGCGGATGAGACTCTTCGCAGCCGTGTTGCCACCGGAGTCGGCCACCGCGGAACTGGCCGCCGCCGTCGCCCCGTTGCACGACCTGCCCGAGGCGGACCGGCTGACCTGGACGGCCCGCGCCGGCTGGCACTTCACGCTCGCGTTCTACGGCGAGGTGGCCGCCGAGACGCTGCCGGACCTGTACACGAGGCTCGGCCGCGCCGCCCACCGCAACGGCGCCTTCCAACTGCGCCTGACGGGCGGCGGCAGCTTCGGCAACCGGGCGCTGTGGGCCGGCGCGTCGGGCGGCCTGCCACCGATGCGGCGCCTGGCCGACGCCACGTCCGCGGCGGCCCGCCGCGCCGGCGTCGACATGTCAGCACACCACGCCTACACCCCCCACCTCACCCTGGCCCGCAACCGCACCGACGCCGTCGACCTGGCCGCGTACGTCGAGGCCCTCGCCGACTTCGAGGGCCGGCCGTGGCGCGCCGAGGAACTCACGCTGGTCCGCAGCAATCCCCCGCAGCCCGGCGTGCCCGGCGCCCAGCCGCGGTACCAGAGGGTGACGTCCTGGCCACTGGGCGAGTGACCGGGCGGGGGCGCCTCCGCCCCGCCCCGCCCCCAAGGCCCGGTCGCAGCCCGGCCACGACCTGCGGCTAACCTCGGAGGGTGGACCCGAAGATTCGAAGCTTGATCGTGAGCGGCACGTTCGTCGTCCTGCTCATCGTGGTGGCCGTGGCCTCCCTCGTACGCTGATCTGCCCTGCGCGCAGCGGGTCTGCCCTGCGCGCAGCCGGCTACGGCCAGTGGATTTGGGCGGGGCCGGGGGGAAGTTTGTCGGCGCGTGGGCAGTGGAGCCAGTCCCCCGTCACCTCGCGAGCGATGTTCGCCGCGGCCACGGCAACCTCGTCATCACCTGCGGCCGGCCGTGCGCGAGCAGGAGGAGACTCGGAGTCCGGCCGATGGAGCGAACTACTGACCCCGACGACCACGCGCTGCGTTTCTTCCTTCACCCTGCACGGGACGTAGAGATGCAGGGAATGCTTGTCGGATAGGTACCCATAGGCTTTGCCCAGGGTGACGGGGACCCCCTGGCGCTGCGTGCTTTCACGCGGGTAGCGATAGACGGGCACGGAGTCGACGGTAATGAGCACCTTCTCGTTCTCGGTACTCAGCTCGCAGTGCCCTTGGTCATAGAGCTTGTCGAAGAACAGCGTCTCCGTCTTCAGCTCACCGTCGTGAGCGGGAAGCAGCGGCTTGACATCCGAGCCGGAAATGCGGTCGTCGCAGACGCGCCGGGGAATTCTCGTGGCGTCGTCATCGGCCAGCGGGTCGGTGCTGACCCACCAGATGCCCGCTCCGATGAGGAGGAGTGCGACAGCGGCGGACATTATGAGCCGAGCGGGCGAGGTGATCGCGGTCAGTTTGGTGGCCATCAGCGGGTTCGCCCATCCGAAAAGCCGGTATTGACGGAGTAGAAGACGTCGTCGGCTGCTCCGGCGCCCGTCGTGCCGGGCGCCGTGGGGATGTTCTCTTTCCTCGCGGCGTCAAGGAAGGCTTGCTTTGTGGCAAGAGCCGACTTTTCGCGCTCGCCGTCGAGGAAGTCTTTCCGGTCGGACTCGATCTGCTGAACGACCTCTTCTTCATCCCTCGTGTAGTGCTTGAGGACCGCTTCCTGGGCGTCCTCATATGCCCAGTTCACGAAGTCGCCGTAGAGCGGAATATGATTTGCCCCCATCTCGGCGAACCTGCCGACCCATTTGGCCCTTTCTTCTAGGCTCTGGTTGTACTCCTGCACTTTCTTGAGGCTGTCATCGGCCGCTGCAATCGATTCTGCTTGCCCAACGGCAGTGATGCTGGCGATCGTCGCCCCAGGCCTTACGACTCGTTCCGCTGTCGGAGCCAGGGAATCTTCACCGATGCCACTGATATTATCTCGGATCGCCTCGGTGGTGACGGCCTGCTGGGCGTGCTTAATAGCCGCATAGGCTTTTGGGTCTTCGGCGGTCGCTTGTAGGAATTTGGTGAGATTGCGTTCGTCGCTCAGGGCTTTAGAATTCGCATCCGCCCCCGCATGATCGAAATACCCGCTGGAGTCGCCACCGGCAAACGTCCGCTGAATGTCATACATGTATTCAGCCGACATGTTCCCGAGATGAGGAGCGATCGCCGCGAGCTCGCCGTCGTGCTTGACCGAACCCGGGTTGCTGCCCACCTCCTTCACCACCCCCTCGAAAACATCGGCCTGCGCCCGCGTATGCGGCTTCAACGGGCCCTCGTCGCCGTACGGGCGGCCCGTCGTCGCGGATTGCAGGGCCTCGCCCAGGGCCTGTTTGGCGGGGACGCGGCTCGCGTCGTCCGGGTCGGTGAGGCCGCTCGTCTTGTCGGGGAGCCATTCCTCGCGGCCGTTTTCGTCGCCCAGGAAGAATTCCAGGTTGCTGAGCCGCTTCAGGTTGCTGTCACCGCCGCCGGTGGCGCCGTTGAAGAAGGCCGTCGAGGCGTCGGGGCTGTTGCCGAACGCCTTGAGGACGCCGGTCATGGGGTCCCAACCGGGGCTCTTCTCGTCCGCGAGGTTGAGGCCGAAGTGCGTGTCGCCGTTGTGCGGGTCGGGCACCGGCCAGGTTGCCCCTTCGCGTTCCTGCTTGACCAACTCCTCGGCGATCGGGTTGAGGAACGCCTTGTCGTAGGTCCCGTACCGCAGCAGGGACGCGAGGGCCTGGTAGCCGACCGGTTCCGCGTGGTCGAGGCCGACCCCCAGCGGTTGCAGGCCGACCTTCTTCAGCTCGTTGATCCACGCCTTGCCGAGGTACGTGCGGTCCTCGCGGAAGGACGTGTGCGGGTTGTCCTTGCCGGATGGCGGGTCGGTCGCGGTGGCCAGGGCGATGCCCATGTCCTTCTGGATGCTCCGGGCCAGTTCGAGGCGGGTCTTGTCGTCGCCCGACGACGCGTTGATGGCGAGTTGGGCCTCGAAGCGCAGGGCGTCCTTCGCGCCCATGTCCCGGTAGAACTCGACCGCGAATTCCGGGTCCTTCGCATTGCCCTGCATCAGCGTGCGGAACTCGGCGAGTTCCGTCGGGCTCAACTCCTCGCCGCTCTCGTGCAGGGACAGGCTCTTCTTCGCGAGCTGCACGGTCCGCTCGCGTTGGACGTCGTCCAGCGAGTCGTACGTCGCATGGCCGAAGTCATGGCTGTCGTTGCCGTGGATCTTGCCCAGGGCGCGGGTCACCGAGCCGTCGATCTCGGCCGCCTGCGCGACGAGGGAGGCGACCCGGTCGGCGAAGTTTTGGAGATAGGCGGTCTGGGCCGCGGTGTCCTTCGTCTGCTCGCCGGACCGGTCCACGTACTTGCAGATCACGCCGCCGTCCGCATCGGACGACACCTGGATGCTGTGTTTCTTCGCGTCCACGTCGATGGCCCGCTTGAGGGACTTCTGGATTTCCGTCAGATCGCGGTGTGCATCGCGCAACATGCTCCAGATGCCCTTCGCCTGGGTGTGCGCATCGTGGAACTCCTCGGCGGTGGTGCGGATGAACGGCCGGGTCACTCCGGCGTTCACCCCTTCCCAGCGGGCCGCTTCGGACTTCCGCACCATGCCGTCCCGCGCCGCCGTGGCCAGTTGGGCGAGTTGGTCCACCATCTCCTTCCAGTCGTCGGCGGCCGAGCCGAGGTCCTTCAAGGGGACCTGGTACAGGTCGTCGTAGGTCAGCCGTGCCATGCTGCGGTCACCTCACGTCATTGCCGTGCGCTTGCCTGGGGCGCTGTTGCCGACTGCTTTCGACCGATGCCGCCGGCTACTCGTAGAACTTGGCGATTTCCGAGGTCGACACGGCCCGGCCGTCGCGGTGCGACATGGTGGCCGCGATCTTCTGGTCCTCGTGGGTGTGCGACTTCTTCGAGTAGTCGAGGTGGTTGGAGATGTGCGCACACGCCTGGAGCAGCGTCTTGACCTGGTCCTCCCAGATCGCCGCCGTCGTCGTCAGGGCATCGCCCATGGTGAAGTTGTGCGAGGTGAGGACACGGGCCGCCGTGGCGGTCGAGCCGTCCCCCGTCGCACCGCGGGTCACATCGCCGGCCTTCTTCAACCTGCCGTGCAGCAGGAACGCTTCGTGGCCGACCTGGCCCAGGTCCTCCTGGTGGACCACGAGCCGGTCCGCGCCGTCGCCCGGAGAACCGCTGGCCGCGCTGTTGAGCCGGGTCCGGCCGTCCGCCTCCGCCGCGCGACGAATCCGGCCCCACTCCTCCTGGAAGGACATATTTCCCCCACTTCCCCCGAGTCCCTTAACTCGCTTGCGTAGCAGCCGAGTTACCGTGCGGAACGATAGTGGGGGCCCGGTGACGGCGGGCGTACTTGAGGTGACGGCGCGGCCGGGATGCGGTGCGGATGGCGCGTCCTGTGCGGTGTGGCTCATTCCGGGAGGGCGCGCGGGGCGGGGAAAACGGCGCGGGCCCCGGCGCACGTGCGCCGGGGCCCATCCCGTGGTCGGACGGCGATCACCGACCGGGTGACCGCCTGGCGGCGGTCAACAGGCGATCAACAGCCGATCACCAGGCGAACGCCTCCGGCGACGGGCCGGGGCCGGGGAAGATCTCGTCCAGGCCGGCCAGCACCTCGTCGCCCAGCTCCAGCTCCACCGCACGCAGCGCGGATTCGAGCTGTTCGGTGGTGCGCGGGCCGATGATGGGCCCGGTCACCTCGGGGCGGGTCAGCAGCCAGGCGAGGGCCGCTTCGCCGGGCTCGATGCCGTGCTTGGCGAGCAGGTCCTCGTACGCCTGGACCTGCTTGCGCACCGCCGGGTTGGCCAGTTCCTCCGCGGCCCGCCCGCTGCTGGTGCGCGAGGCGCCGCCCTCGCGCTCCTTGCGGAGCGCGCCGCCGAGCAGCCCGCCGTGCAGCGGCGACCAGGGGATGACGCCCAGGCCGTAGTCGTGCGCGGCCGGGATGACCTCCATTTCGGCGCGCCGCTCGGCCAGGTTGTACAGGCACTGCTCGCTGACCAGGCCGAGCGAGCCGCGCCGCCGCGCCGCCTCGTTGGCCTTGGCGATGTGCCAGCCGGCGTGGTTGGAGGAGCCGACGTAGAGGATCTTGCCCTGCTGGACGAGGACGTCGACGGCCTGCCAGATCTCCTCCCACGGCGTCGCCCGGTCCACGTGGTGGAACTGGTACACGTCGATGTAGTCCGTACCGAGCCGGCGCAGGCTGGCCTCCACGGACCGGCGGATGTTCACGGCCGACAGCAGGTCGTGGTTGGGCCACGGCGCGTCGTCGCTGGGCGCCATGTTCGCGTACATCTTGGTGGCGAGCACGGTCTTGTCGCGCCGGTCGCCGCCCTTGGCGAACCAGGAACCGATGATCTCCTCCGTGCGCCCCTTGTTGGCGCCCCAGCCGTAGACGTTGGCGGTGTCGAAGAAGTTGATGCCCGCACCGAGTGCGGCGTCCATGATGGCGTGGCTGTCCGCCTCGTCGGTCTGCGGACCGAAGTTCATGGTGCCGAGCACCAGACGGCTGACCTTGAGACCGGTGTGTCCGAGCTGCGTGTACTTCATGGGAGCCAAGCCAACTGCTTGGAGCGGACTCCAAGCAAGCCCGCCGTCCGCCGGTGGGCGTCCGCCACCCTCGTCGGCGGCTCACCGCGGCGCGGCGTGTGCCCGTCACCCGCCGCGGCGCCCGTACGTCCGCGCTACTCCCCGCTGCCAGCCGTCGAGCTACGGGCGGCGCCGCGGGTCGATGTCCCGCAGGTCGATCTCGACCGGGAAGGGCGCGGCCACCTTGAGCTGTTCGCGGAAGACGTCCTTCGCGGTGTAGGTGTCCTTGCCGTCTTCGAGCTCAAAGACGTGGACCACGGCCTGACCGCGGTCCTCCTCGACCCGCCAGAAGTGCGGGATGCCGGCGGCGGCGTACAGGACCGGCTTGCGGTCGCGGTCCCGGGCCTCGGAGTCGGGGGAGACGACCTCGATGGCGAGGACGACGTCGGAGGGCTTGAAGGAGGTTTGGGCGAGGCTGGTGAAGGCCTCGGAGTGCACCACCATGATGTCGGGTTCGGGGCGGCTGCGCGCATCGAGAGCGATGGTCATCTCCCGAAAGACCAGGTGGTCGGGTGGTGCGCAACGAGCGATGCGATCGTCCAGCAGGCGCATGGTCAGGGTGTGGAACGCGGTCTGCGGACTCACGAAAACAAGGCTCCCGTCGATCAGCTCCGTATGCGGAGGCAGGTTCGGAAGCCGGTCAAGATCGTCGGCGGTGTACCCACCCGCGGGCGGGCGGGGCCACTCGGGCTGTGGCGCGACAGGCGTCATTAGTGCTCCCATGATCGGGATTCTTGCCGACCCTTTTAGGGTACCCAGCGGCTTTGTCGCGCCTTCCCCCTTTCGGGGGGTTTACGGAGCGAAGTTGACGCATCGCGGTCGGCTGCGCGCCCCCGTGCGGTCCTGCGGCGGACCCGGCGGCGACCGTGGACGCGGCCCGCACCGTTCCCGCGCGGGATGGCAGGCTTGTCCCCATGGGTTCCCTTGCTCGCGTCGTGACCTGCACCGTTGCCGCCGTGCTCACGGCGCTTCCCGCCGCTTCGCTCGGAGCGGCCCCCGTCGCTTCCGCGCACGCCGCCGAGTTCGGTGGGCGGGCCTCCTCGTTCACGATCGAGGACGAGCGGATCACCGAGTCCAGTGGTCTTGCCGCGAGCCGGGCCCACCCGGGCGTGTACTGGACGCACAACGACAGTGACGACGGCCCGTACGTGTACGCCGTGGACTCGGCCACCGGCCGCACCGTCGCCACCGTCACGCTGCGCGGCATCGGCGACCCGCGCGACGTGGAGGCGGTCTCGGTCGGCCCCGACGGCCGGGTCTACGTCGCGGACATCGGCGACAACATGGGCGGCACCTGGCCCAAGGTGTGGATCTACGCCTTCCCCGAGCCGAAGCGGCTCGCGGACACCACGGTGACCGCCACGCAGTACACCGTGCAGTACGACGGCGGGCCGCGGGACGCCGAGGCGATGATGGTGCACCCGAAGACCGGGCGGGTCTACATCGTCAGCAAGGAGAAGCAGGACGCCGGCCTGTACGCCGGGCCGGCCAAGCTCAGCGCGACCGGCACCAACCGGTTCACCCGCGTCACCGACGTGGACCTGTGGGTCACCGACGGCGCGTTCTCGCCCGACGGGGAACACCTGGTGCTGCGCGGCTACTTCGAGGTCGGGCTCTACGCCTGGCGCGGCGGCCGGATCGAGCACATCGGCGAGCCGCGGATGCCGATCCAGCAGCAGGGCGAGGCGGTGACGTACACGCTGGACGGCGGCACGCTGATGTACGGCACCGAGGGCGAGCACAGCCGGGTCGCGGCGGTGCGGCTCGACGACGACCTGCTCTCGCCGCAGGCGCGCCTGGAGCGGGAGCGCTCGGGCGGCGAAGACGGCAAGGGCGGCAGAGGCGGCAAGGATTCAGCCGGCGACGACGCGAAGGAAGCGGACTCGGGCAACTACTACGTCGCCGGGGTGCTCATCGTGGTCTGCACGGCGATCGGCATGGCCGCGCGAAGGCTGCTGGGCCGCAAGTGAGGCGCGGTGCGTACGCGGAAGGCCCCCGCTGAGCGGGGGCCTTCGGTGCGCGTGGCGAGGGCCCCGGCGCACGGTCTGCGCCGGTGGGCCCGTACGGGCGGAGCCTGCGGCTCCGGTCGGTCAGAGCTTGCCGATGACGTGGTCGACGCAGGCCGTCAGCGCCTCGACGTCGGCCGGGTCGACGGACGGGAACATGGCGATGCGGAGCTGGTTGCGGCCGAGCTTGCGGTAGGGCTCGGTGTCCACGATGCCGTTGGCCCGCAGCACCTTGGCGACCGCGGCGGCGTCGACGTCGTCGGTGAAGTCGATGGTGCCGACGACCTGCGAGCGCTGCGCGGGGTCGGCGACGAACGGCGACGCGTACGGCGACTTCTCCGCCCAGCCGTAGAGCCGGGACGAGGAGTCGGCGGTGCGCTGCACGGCCCAGTCGAGCCCGCCCTGGCCGTTGATCCACTCAAGCTGGTCGGCGAGGAGGAAGAGGGTGGCGAGCGCCGGGGTGTTGTACGTCTGGTTCTTGAGCGAGTTGTCGATGGCGGTCGGCAGCGAGAAGAACTCGGGCACGTACCGGCCGGAGGCGTGCACCCGGGCGGCGCGCTCCAGGGCCGCGGGCGAGAACGCCGCGAGCCACAGGCCGCCGTCGGCGGCGAACGACTTCTGCGGGGCGAAGTAGTAGACGTCCGTCTCGGCGGCGTCCACGGGCAGGCCGCCCGCGCCCGAGGTGGCGTCCACCAGGACGAGCGCGCCCGCATCGGCCCCGGCGACCCGGCGGATCGGGGCGGCGACGCCGGTGGAGGTCTCGTTGTGGGTGAAGGCGTACGCGTCCACGCCGGCCTCGGCTACCGGCTCCGGGTGGGTGCCCGGGTCGGAGCTGACCACCGTCGGCTCGTCCAGCCAGGGGGCGCCGGCGGCGGCCTTGGCGAACTTCGACGAGAACTCGCCGAAGGTCAGGTGCTGGGACTTGCGCTCGATCAGTCCGTGCGTCGCGATGTCCCAGAACGCGGTGGTGCCGCCGTTGCCGAGGATCACCTCGTACCCGTCGGGCAGCGAGAACAGCGAGCTGACGCCGGCGCGCACCCGGCCCACCACGTCCTTGACCGGTGCCTGTCGGTGTGAGGTGCCAAGCAGCGAGGTGCCGGTGGCGGCCAGGGCGCTGAGCGCCTCCGTGCGCACCTTGGAGGGGCCCGAGCCGAATCGTCCGTCGGCGGGCTTGATGTCAGCGGGAATCTGGATATCAGCCACGGGCCGAAGCCTAATCCGTTCCGTCCCCGCCCCTCGGTGCCGTCCACCGGATGAGACCGCCCGGCCACCTGATGCGACCGCCGGCGACCACTCCTGGCCATCTTGGGGTGATCGCCGGGTTCCGGTTTCGGGGTGGGGCCGGCGTGTCCGGGCGGGGGCTCTGGGAGGGGCGGGCCCGGCGCCGACGGAAGGTGTCGTTCCGCCGGCGCCCGGGGGAGTGGGGCGCGCGCTCCGCTCAAGCCGCTCCGCTCAACGCCACCCTGCGCAAGCCGCCCCGCTCAAGCCCTGCCGCTCAGGCCACTCCGCCCCGAGCCGCCCGGAGCCGTCCCGCCCATGCGTACGTGCTCACGCCGTGCCGGGGACCTTGCTCGTCGTCACGGCGATCCGGTTCCAGGAGTTGATGGCGAAGATGACGCCGATCAGCTTGGCGAGTTCGGTGTCGTCGAAGTGCTTGGCCGCGCGGTGGTAGACCTCGTCCGACACGCCGCCGGGCAGCAGTGTGACCGCCTCGGTCAGGGCGAGCGCGGCCTGTTCCCGCTCGGTGAAGAAGCCGGGCGCCTCGTGCCAGGCGCTCACCAGGTTGATGCGCTCCTCGCTCTCGCCGGCCTTGCGGGCGTCGGTGGTGTGCATGAGGAGGCAGTACGCGCAGTGGTTGAGCTGCGACGCGCGGATCTGGACCAGCTCGATGAGGGTGTAATCGAGGCCCTCCTTGGCCGCCATGGTCAGGTCGACCAGGGCCTGGAAGACCTTCGGGGCGGCCTTCGTGAAGTTCATCCGCGCGGTGTGTTCGGCGGCGTGTCCTGCGGTGCGGGCTGCGGTCTGCTCTGTGGTCATGCCTCGACTTTAGAAGCCCGTTGGAACACGCATATGGTTCATGGCCATGGCGGAATCGTGGTGCAAATCGGCTGCTGGGCTGGGCAGTGACCTCCATCTGGAATTGACCGGTCCGGGAGGTGTACGGGCCTCGCTGACCCGGGCGCTGCGGGAGGCGATCCGCGGGGGCCGGCTGGTTCCCGGCACCAGGCTGCCGCCGTACCGCACGCTCGCCGTCGACCTCGGGGTGGCCAGGAACACCGTCGCCGAGGCGTACGCGGAACTCGTCGCCGAGGGCTGGCTGACGGCCCGGCGGGGCGCCGGCACCCGGGTCGCGCAGGGCGCGGTGCCGCCGCCGCCCGCGACCACGCGCAGGCCCACCAGGCCCCCGCTCGCGGCCCGCCCCACCTTCGACCTGATGCCCGGGGCGCCGGACGCCTCCGCCTTCCCGCGCGCCGCCTGGCTCACCTCCTCCCGGCGGGCCCTGGCGGGCGCCCCGAGCTCCGCGTTCGGGGTCAACGACGCGCGCGGGCGCGCGGAGTTGCGGGGGATGCTGGCGGAGTACCTGGCCCGGGCGCGCGGGGTGCGCGCCGACCCGGAGCACATCGTCATCTGTGCCGGATTCGCCCACGGGGTGCGGCTGTTGGCCGAGGTGCTGGCCGGCGTCGGGGCGGGCGACTCGGACCCGGACGGGAACACGGGCGCGGGCGCCGGGCCCGGCCGGGCGGCGCGCGGCGAGGGGGCCGCGGGTCCGGCCGCCGCCTGGGGCCGGGTCGCGGCGGTCGGGCCCGACGTGCTGACCGGCGGGGCGGGGGCCGGGACTGCGGCGGGCGGCGGGCCGACGCTGGCCGTGGAGTCGTACGGGCTCGACTTCCACCGCACGATCCTGCACCGGGCCGGGCTGCGCACCGTGCCGCTGCCGGTCGACGAGAACGGCGCGCAGGTCGCGGAGCTCGCGCGCACCGACGCGCGGGCGGTGCTGCTGACGCCCGCCCACCAGTACCCGACCGGCGGCCCGCTGCACCCCGAGCGGCGGACGGCCGTGCTCGACTGGGCGCGGGCGGGCAACCGGCTGGTGATCGAGGACGACTACGACGGCGAGTTCCGCTACGACAGGCAACCCGTGGGTGCGCTCCAGGGGCTCGATCCGGACCGGGTGGCCTATGTGGGTTCGGTCAGCAAGAGCCTGTCGCCCGCGGTGCGCATCGGCTGGCTGGTGCTGCCCGACGCCCTGGTGGACGCGGTCCTCACGGCCAAGGGCGAGCGCGAGATGTGGGTGGGCATCCCCGATCAGCTCGTCCTCGCTGACCTGCTGGCCTCGGGCGCGTACGACCGCCACGTGCGGCGCATGCGACAGCGCTACCGCCGGCGTCGCGACCAGCTCGTCACCCAACTCGCCGCGCACGCACCGCACTTGACCGTCTCGGGGATCGCGGCCGGGCTGCACGCCGTGCTCGACCTGCCGCCGGACACCGAGCGCAGCATCATCCAGGCCGCGGCCTGGCAGGGGCTGGCTCTGGACGGGCTCGCCTCCTACCGGCACCCGCGGGCCCCGATGCCGCCGCGGGACGGGCTGGTCGTCGGCTACGGCACGCCGCCGGATCACACCTTCGCCGGCGCCCTGGACGCGCTCTGTCGGGCGTTGCCCTCGGCGGGTTGACGGGCCGCCAGCGCGCGGGCCGCCGCCCGTACGGCGGTGGGGGCGCGTAGCGGATCGCGTGCGCCGGTCGGGTAGAGTGACGCGCTCCAGCAGTGGACGATCGAGGAGGTGAGCCCCATTACCGCAGTGTCAGGTCGGGCGCTCCCCCTCATGAGCGTGCGGCTCACCCGGTAGCGGTGACCGCAGGGGGCCCCGCAGGCGATCCGAAAGGCTCCCCATGCCGGACGTTCCCCGCATTCCCCGTATTCCCCGCATTTCGCACGGCCCCCGTACTTCTCGTACTCCCTGTGGTCCTCCTGATCACCACACCGCGCTGCCCGTAGCGGAGCCTCCCGCTGCCGCGCCAGCGCCCGCCGCCAGTACGGCGTCCCCATCCGTCCTCGCCCCGTACCGGCCCGCCGTGATCGCGCGGCTGCGGGCCGCCGGCTGCGTGTTCGCCGAGGACGAGGCGCGGCTGCTGCTGGCCGCCGCCGGTACCCGGGGCGAGCTCGACGCGCTGGTGGAGCGCCGGGTGGCCGGGCTGCCGTTGGAGCAGGTGGTGGGCTGGGCGGAGTTCTGCGGGCTGCGGATCGCGGTCGATCCCGGGGTGTTCGTGCCGCGGCGGCGCACCGAGTTCCTGGTGCGGCGGGCCGTCGCCCATGTGCGGGCCAGCCCGGCCGCGCCCGCCCGCCGCCCCGTCGTCGTGGACCTGTGCTGCGGTTCGGGCGCGGTCGGCGCGGCCGTGAGGGCGGCGCTCGGCCCCGGCATCGCGCTGTACGCGGCCGACGTCGACCCGGCCGCGGTGCGCTGCGCCCGCCGCAACGTCGCCGCCGTCGGCGGGCGCGTCTACGCGGGCGACCTGTTCGACCCGCTGCCCGCCGCGCTCCGCGGCCGGGTCGACGTGCTGACCGCCAACGTGCCGTACGTGCCCACGGGCGCGGTGGGCCTGCTGCCGGCCGAGGCCCGCGAGCACGAGCCGCGGGTGGCGCTGGACGGCGGCGCGGACGGGCTCGACGTGCTGCGCCGGGTGGCGGCCGGCGCGCGGGAATGGCTGGCGCCGGGCGGCTGCGTCCTGGTCGAGACGAGCGAGGGCCAGGCCGCCCCGGCCGCACTCGCCTTCCTGCGCGGTGGGCTGACGGCCCGGCTGACGACGTCGGGCGAACTCGACGTCACGGTCGTCCTCGGCACGGTGGCCGCTGCGGGGCGTGCGGCCGGCGACGGAGATGGCGACGGGGTCGGGGCCGGGTGACCCGGGTGGCCGGCCGCCCTGCCGCGCGGCCGGCCACCCGGGAGCGGGAGCGGCCGAATCGGGCCGTCACTTCCGCACCCCGGACGCGCTGTTACGCGGCCCCGCCGTCCGCCGGCCGCTGCGGCGCACCCCGTACGGAGTCCCGCTGGAAGTCCTCGACGAAGTAGCTGTCGTGTCGGGTGCGGAAGTCCGTCAGCTCCTGCCCGCCGCGCTGGGCCACCTCGGCGACCCGCTCGAAGTACTCCTCGCGGGGCGCGCCGGGCGAGAAGAGCATGAGCATGGTCAGGGGTTCGTCGGTGGTGTTCTTGAACGCGTGCAGGCCCCCGACCGGCACGTACAGGAAGTCGCCGGTGCGGCCGGTCACCCAGCGGTCCCCGTCGTAGAGCTCCAGCGCACCGGAGAGCACGTAGAACGACTCCGACATCGCCCGGTGGAAGTGCGGCTTGGCGCCGGCGGAACGCGCGGCGAGCTCCACCTTGTACAGGCCGAACTCGCCGCCGGTGGACTCGTTCGTGGCCAGGTAGTGGGTGGAGCCGCCGGGCGAGGAGAGCTCCGGTGGCGCGTCCGCGGGGCGGAAGACGGCGCTCACCTCGCCCTCGGCGCCGTGGTAGCGGGGCTCGGGGTAGGCGAGGGGTTCCAGGTAGGACATGGTGCGCTCCTCATCGACGGGTCTGCACCGCATGCTCCCCCCGGCCACCGGGCCGCGGCATCGGGCCCGCGACCCGACTCGGCCGGACCCGGACCGAGGGCCGTAGACCTAGGCCCGCCGGGCAGGTACGGGGCGGTGGGCAGCGTCGTACGGGCGGGCGCTGGTGCCGAGTGGTACGGGAGCGGGCCGGGGGCGGTACGCGTGCGGGCAGGGGGGTACGGGCCGGCGCGGCGTGGGGGTACGGGCCGGCGGCGCGGCTGGCCCGTCGGCCCCGGACAGCGGCCGAAAATCGGTGGAGCCGTGCGGCCGGCCGCCGTTACCGTCCTTTCGCCCACTGTCGTCAGGTCAAGGACATGCCGTTGTACCGCAAGTGAGTCACCCCGAACGCTGATCCGTCGCGCGTCGCCCGAGTGCGCCGCGCTGCTTTCCGCTGCGGTCCCTCACTGAAATCCGGTGTCCCTCTGTGTCCATGAACCGGGTGGCCCTGCCCACCTGCCTGCCCGCCCAGCCGTCGACCACCGGCCGGCCCCGCCCCGACGGCGGCGGCGCGCACCTCGCTGCGTACGCCGCCTGCCGCGTCCCGGCGGGCCCCGCGCCCCACCCCGTCCGGCCGCCCGCGCCGCGCAGCGGGCTCGCCGTGTGGGAGCGGCTGAGCGCGCGGTGCCTGCGCCCCGAGCCACTGGGCCGCTGGCGCGTCAGCGCTGCGGGCCCGGCACTGGCCGCGCCGGCCCCCACCGCGCTGGCCCTCGCCCGGCTGGCGGTGCGGTCCCGGTCGGGCCCCGCGGTGTGGCGCCGCGGGCCGGCCGACGCGCCGCGGTCCGACCGGCCGGCCTGGCAGTCGCCGTACGGGCCGCCCTCGCGCCGGTCCCACCGGGGCCGCTGGGTGCCCGAACCGGGGGTCGGCAAGTCGCTGCCCGCCGCGCGGCCCAGCTATCTGTGTGACCGCTGCGACTGACCCGGCGACGGTCGCTCGCCGGCCGCCGGCCCCGGTGCTGCGCACGCGCGGCGCCGGGGCCGGCGGGCCCGGGACCGGTCCGTGGCCCGGCTGCGCCGCGGCGGCCCGTGCCCGAAATTCGTGCGTCGGGCCGTGCCGGACGGGGCGCGGGGGGCACGCTGGAGGCATGGCGCGATGGCGAAGCGGATCGGGTACGGGTGCGGGGGACGAGCGGCGGCCGGGCGGTGGCGGGCCGCCGGGCGGGGACGGGCCTGGCGGCGCCGATGCCGCCGCGTTGGTGCGCGCGTTGCGCGCGGCCGTCGGCGGGGAGGTGGCGGACGACGTCACCGCCCGCGCGCTCACCACGATGGACGCCTCGAACTACCGCCGCGTACCGCTCGCCGTCGTCGCCCCGCGCGACGCGGACGACATCGCCGCGACGCTCGCGCTCTGCCGGGAGCACGGCGTGCCCGTCGTGCCGCGCGGCGGCGGCACCTCCATCGCCGGGCAGGCCACCGGCACCGGCGTGGTGCTCGACTGCACCCGGCACCTGAACCGGATCGTGGCGCTAGACCCCGAGGCCCGTACGGCGCGCGTCCAGCCGGGCGTGGTCTGCGACGCGCTGCGCTCGGCCGCCGCCCCGTACGGGCTGACCTTCGGCCCCGACCCCGCCACCCACAACCGTTGCACCATCGGCGGGATGATCGGCAACAACTCCTGCGGCTCGCACTCGGTCGCCTGGGGCACCACCGCCGACAACGTGCACGCGGTGGACGCGCTGCTGTACGGGGGCGAGCGGGTGCGGCTGGCGCGCGGTGGGCTCGACGCGCTGCCGGCACGGCTGCGCGAGGGGCTGCGCGCCCTGGTCGACGGAGATCTGGCGCTGCTGCGCACCGGCTTCCCCGACCTGCCGCGCCGCATCTCCGGCTACGCGCTCGACCAACTGCTGCCGGAGCACGGCGTCGACCTGGCACGGGCCTTCACCGGCAGCGAGGGAACCCTCGGCGTGATCGGCGAGGCGACGGTGCGGCTGGTGCCCGCGCCGGGCGCCCGGGTGCTCGCCGTGCTCGGCTACCCGGACGAGAGCAGCGCCGCCGACGCCGCCCCCACCGTGCTGCCGCACCGTCCGCTGACCGTCGAGGGGATGGCGAACGACCTGGTGGGGCCGGCCGCGGCCGGCACCCTGCCGCGCGGCGGGGCCTGGCTGTTCGTGGAGGTCGGCGGCGCGGACCCGGGGCAGGCGCGGGCGCACGCCGAAGCGCTGGTGCGCGCCGTCGCGGCCGACTGCACCGACACCGCCGTCGTCACCGAGCCGGCCAGACAGCGCGCCCTGTGGCGCATCCGCGAGGACGCGTCGGGCACCGCGACCCGGCTGCCCGGCGTCGCCGGCGGGCCCGGCGCGGAAGCCTGGCCCGGCTGGGAGGACTGCGCGGTGCCGCCCGCCCGACTCGGCGGCTACCTGCGGGACTTCCGCGCCCTGCTCGGCCAGTACGACCTGCACGGCATCCCGTACGGGCACTTCGGCGACGGCTGCATCCACGTACGCATCGACTTCGACCTGCTGACCGAACCGGGCGTGGCGCGCTTCCGGGACTTCTCCCACGACCTGGCGGACCTCGTCGTCGCGCACGGCGGGTCGCTGTCGGGCGAGCACGGCGACGGGCAGGCGCGGGCCGAGCTGCTGCCGCGGATGTACGGGCCGCGCATGGTGCGGCTCTTCGAGCGCTACAAGGACCTGTGGGATCCGGCCGGCGGGCTGAACCCGGGGATGCTGGCCAGGCCGCACCGGCTGGATGAGAACCTGCGGTTCGCGGTGCTGCCGCGGGAGCCGGTGGACGTGGTGTTCGGCTACCCGGAGGACGGCGGAGACTTCTCGGCCGCGGTCCGGCGCTGCGTGGGCGTCGCCAAGTGCCGCACCACCGGCGCGCCGGGCGCCGGCGTGATGTGCCCCTCGTTCCGGGCCACCGGCGCCGAGGAGCACTCGACGCGCGGCCGGGCCAGGCTGCTGCACGAGATGCTGGCCGGCGAACTCGTCACCGACGGCTGGCACTCCACCGAGGTGCGGGACGCGCTCGACCTGTGCCTGTCCTGCAAGGGCTGCCGCAGCGACTGCCCGGTGGGCGTGGACATGGCCACGTACAAGGCGGAGTTCCTGCACCACCACTACGCGGGCCGGCTGCGCCCCGCCGCGCACTACGCCATGGGCTGGCTGCCGGTGTGGCTGCGGGCCGCCGGCGCGCTGCACCTGGCCCCGGCGGCGAACGCGGCCACCGGCTGTGCGCCACTGGCCGCGCTGGCCAAACGCGCGGCCGGCATCGCCCCCGAGCGCGCCATCCCGGAACTCGCCACGGAACCCTTCACGCACTGGTGGCGCCGCCGCGAGCGGGAACGTGCGCGCGGGCGCGCGGGGGCGGCATCGGCGGGCCGGGGCGGCTCTGCGGGGGCGGACGGAGCGGCCCGGGGGACGGCGGCCGGGGCGTCAGTGCGGGGTCGGTCGCGCCCCGGCGGGCAGACGGTCGTGCTGTGGCCCGACACCTTCACCACCTACCTCTCGCCGTCCGTCGGCCGGGCCGCGGTCGCCGTCCTTGAGGACGCCGGGCTGCGCGTCGTGCTGCCGCCGACCGGCCGGGGCCGGCCCCTGTGTTGCGGCCTGACCTGGGTCTCCACCGGCCAACTCGACCGGGCGCGGCAGGTGATGCGGCGTACCGTGGCCGCGCTCGTGCCGGCGCTGGCCGCCGGCCTGCCGCTGGTCGTCCTGGAGCCGAGCTGCGCCGCAGCCCTCCGCAGCGACCTGCCCGAACTCCTCGGCCAGGACCATCCGGGCGTGGCCCAGCTCGCCGCGTCGGTGCTCACCTTCGCGCAGGCCCTGGAGCGGTACGCGCCCGACTGGCAGCCGCCCCGCATCGACCGCCCGGTCGTCGGCCAGACCCACTGCCACCAGCACGCGGTACTCGGCGACGCGGCCGAACGCGCCCTGCGCGCCCGCGCCGGCCTGACCGGCGAACTCGCCGGCGGCTGCTGCGGCCTGGCCGGCAACTTCGGCTTCGAGGCGGGCCACTACGAGGTCTCGGTGGCCTGTGCCGAAGAGTCCCTGCTCCCCGCCGTACGCGACCGGCCACCGGGCGCCGAGGTCATCGCCGACGGCTTCTCCTGCCGTACGCAGATCGATCAACTAGCCGGAGTGGAGGGCCAGTTGGCGCCGCGGGCGCGGCACATCGCGGAGGTGCTGGCCGCAGGTCTTGAGTCGGCTGCGGCGCGCCGCGCGTAGCCCGGGCAGGCCAGGTGGCCCGTACGGCCGTGCGATAGGTTCCGCCGCATGACCGGACTCGGAACCGTTGCCTGGCCGCCCGCCCCGATCGACACCGATCGGCTCGTGCTCCGCGCGTCCGCCGCGCGGGACCGGGCGGCGTTCGTCGAGCTGTTCGCCTCGCCGGAGGTCGGCACGTACATCGGCGGTGCGCGACCGCGCGAGGAACTGGAGCGGGCCGTCCCCGAGGTGCCGGGCAACCGGGCGGGCACCTTCGTGGTCGCGCGCGAGGGGGCGATGATCGGCATGGTCACCCTGGACCGGCGCGGTACCGAGCGGCGCGGCCGGGTCAGGGCCGAGGGCGACGAGGTCGAACTCGGCTACCTCTTCCTGCCGGCGGCCTGGGGGCACGGCTACGCGCACGAGGCGGCTGCCGCGGCGCTGGGCTGGTGCGCCGCCGCGTTGCCCGGCGAACCCGTGGTGCTGACCACCCAGAGCGTCAACGACCGGGCGGTGCGGCTCGCGGCGAGGCTGGGCTTCACCGAGGTGGAGCGGTTCGAGGAGTACGGCGCCGAGCAGTGGTTCGGCGTGTGGGCCCCGGCGGCGCCGGGCACGGCGGGTGCGCCGGGTGCCACGGCCGCGCCGGACCAGCGATAGGCGCCACGGCCGCGCCGGACCACCGGTAGCCGAAGCGGCCACGACCGGGCCCCGCCTGCCTCAGGCGGGCCCCTCGCCCATGCCCGCCATCTCCTCGCCGAAGTCGGGCACGTCCGCCGACAGCAGGTGTTCGGCCGCCCCGTCGAGCAGGGCGGCGGTCCTGGTGGAGCGGGGCAGCATGGTCCGCTCGTAGTCGCGCAGGGCCTCGTCCACGGTGGTCGCGCCGGCCAGTGCGAGGGCGAGTTCGCTGGCGTCGAGCATGGCGAGGTTGACGCCGACGCCGAGCGGCGGCATCAGATGGGCGGCGTCCCCGAGCAGGGTCACCGTGGGGTCGGGCGCCCAGGTGTGCGGGACCGGCAGGGCGAAGATCGGCCGGTGCACGTACCGGCCGTCGTTGTCGGTGAGCAACTTCCGCATGACGGGCGACCAGTGCGCGTAGGCCGTACTCAGCCTGCCCCGGATGCCGAGGGTGTCATCGCTGGTCAAGCCGCTGGCGGTGATCCAGTCGGGCGACAGGCGCTGGATGATGTAGACACGGATGCGGTTGCCGCCGTTGCGCTGGGCGAACAGTCCGCGGTCGCCGTCGGCCGCCGCCGCGCTGCCCGGGCCGACCAGCGCGGCGAGCTCCGGATGCCGCTCGTCGACGTCGGAGAACCACCCTTCGAGGAAGCTGACGCCGGTGTACGCGGGGCGCGCCGGGGAGAGCGTCGGGCGGACCCGGGAGCCCGCCCCGTCGGCGCCGATGACCAGGTCGCTCTCGATGGTCGTGCCGTCCGCGAAGTGCAGCAGCCGCGGCCCCTGCGGCGGCCCGCCGACCGCGACGAGCCGGTGCCCCCACTGCACCGTCCCCGGGCACAGCGAGTCGAGCAACAGATCGCGCAGTTCGCCGCGGTCGATCTCCGGCTTGAAGCGGTCCGCGGGCCGCGGCACGTGGTGCTGGACGAGGGTGCCGGCCGGGTCGTACTGCCGCATCTCCTGCCCCTCGGGGCGCGCCAGTTGGTGGAACGCGTCGAGCAGCCCCGCCGCCGCCAGCGCGTGCTGCCCGTTGTCCGCGTGCAGGTCGAGGGTGCCGCCCTGGTCGCGCGCGTCGCGGCCCGGGTCGCGGTCGTAGACGGTGACCGCGATGCCGTGCCGCTGGAGCACCCGAGCGCAGGTCAACCCGCCGGGTCCGGCCCCGATGACGCTGATCCTGGCCCGGGCGGGGGTGGGTGAGTGCATGACTGGTCCTTTGCTTCGCGCGGTACGGGGATGGTGGGTTCCGCCGACATGAGAGAGCGTCAACTGGCTCTCTTGGTAGGTGAGTTAGCGTCATACGCAGAGGGGAGCGACGGTCGTCGCCGGCGTGCTGGGCGGGGTGTGTCGACCCTGAAAGGGAGGCTAGGGAGAAAAGTGCAACGAGTCAACTTATTGGCTCGTTCAACCTAGGGCGGGGTGTGCTCGCCGCACGCGGGCCGGGCCCCGCGCCGCCCGCCCCGCCGGCCAATCCCGCCCCGACCCCGGCGGCTACTCGTCCCGGAAAACGCCACGGCCACCCGCGCCGCCCCACCCGCGGACCTCGCGGGGGTGGGGCGGCCGGGTGGCCGGCTCTGTACGGGTGACTGCTGCCGTACGGGCGACTGCTCCCGGCTCGGGTCAGGGGGTCTCGGCGGTCACCCGCTCCCGGTCTCGGTCGGATGCGCCGGCGGAGGTGGCGGCGGGATCGGCCTCCGCGGCCGGCTGCTCCCGGTGGGCCTCACCGTCGGCCGCGGCCGACGCCCCCGCGGGCAGCGCCTTCGCCGACAGCACCTTCGCGGACAGGGCCCCCGCGGTCAGCTCCCGGTGCGCGCCGCCGCCGGCAGCCGCGATGCGGACCGGGACCGTGTCCGCGTCGTTGTGCCGCTCCGCCCAGGTGACGAGGGCGGTGCTGCACGCGTGGTCGAGGTGGCGCAGCCCGCTGATGTCGAGCTCGATGGGCTGGTCGGCGGGCAGGCCCTCCAGCGTGTCGAGCATCTTCGGCAGCCGCAGGAAGGTCGCGTTGCCGACGAGGGTGACGCGCAGCGTGCCGCTCGGGGTCTCGGCGACCGTGGTGTGCACGTGCGAGGTCTCCCAGGCCGTCTTGATCACCGAAAGGGCCAGCCCGATCAGCACGCCCTCGAACATGTTGACCGTCACGATGGCGACGGCCGTGACGCCCAGGATGACCGCCTCGCCCCGGTGCTCACGCCACATCGGCCGCAGGTGGCGCAGCGGCAGCAGCTTCCAACCGGCGTGCACCAGGACGCCGGCGAGCGCGGCGAGCGGGATGATGCCGAGGACGGCGGGCAGCAGCGCGGCGAACAGCAGCAGCCACACGCCGTGCAGCACCCGGGACGCCTTGGTGACCGCGCCCGCGTGCACATTGGCCGAGCTGCGGACGATGACCGCGGTCATCGGCAGCGCGCCGAGCACGCCGCACACCGCGTTGCCCGCGCCCTGCGCCATCAGCTCCTTGTCGTAGTCGGTCCGCGGCCCGTCGTGCAGCCGGTCCACGGCCGCGGCGCTGAACAGGCTCTCGGCCGAAGCGATGAGGGTGAACGCCACGATGGTGCCGAGCAGCCCGACGCCCGCGAGTTCGCCGAAGTCGCCCGAGCCCGGCACGTTCACCGAGTCGAGCAGGCCCTGCACCTCCACCTTGGCGATGGACAGGTCGGCCAGTGCGGTCACGCCGGTGGCCAGCACGACGGCGGCCAGTGCGCCCGGCACCACGCGTATCTTCGCCGGCAGGTGCGGCCAGCCCACCAGCACCGCGACCACGCCGGCGCCGACGGCGAACGCGGTCAGCGCCGTACTGCTGCCGGCGACGTCACCGATCAGCCCCGGCAGCCCGGTGATCTTGTCCAGCCCGGTCTTGGGCGCGGTCAGGTCGCCCATCGCGTAGAGCTGGCCGGCGATGATGACCAGGCCGATGCCGGCCAACATGCCTTCGACGACCGACACCGAGATGGCGCGGAACCACCGGCCGCAGCCCAGCGCGCCGAGCGCGAGTTGCAGCAGCCCGGCGGCGAGCACGATGACGCCGAGGGCGCCGAGCCCGTACGTTTCGACCGCCTCGTAGACGAGTACGGTCAGGCCCGCCGCGGGGCCGCTGACCTGGAGGCTGCTGCCCGGGAGCAGGCCGGTGACCAGGCCGCCGACGATCCCCGTGATCAGCCCCACCTCGGCCGGGACGCCGGAGGCGACGGCGACGCCGACGCACAGCGGCAGGGCGACGAGGAAGACGACGAGTGAGGCGGCGAAGTCTCGCCGCAGGGTCAGGGAATTGGGACGCATGGTGTCCTCGCGATGCGGTTGGCCGTGGAGCCGGCGGCGGGGGCGCCGGACCACGGGCGGATTCGAGGAAGGGGGCGGGGAACCGCGCGGACGGGGCCCTGGGGAAGGCCGGGCAGCTCCGGATCCGTTAGTGAACTCACCTGATTTGCGCGGCAGTTGGGCAGCAAGCCGGAACGCGCGGCGGCGACGTTGCCGCGCGATGGGCCGGCTGCCCGGGCGCGCCGGACGGCAGGGTTCACAGCGGGAGGAAGGCGTCGAGGTCGGACCGGTGCGCGAAGACGGCGCCGGTGTGCACCTCGTAGAACCAGCCGTGCAGGGTGAGCTCGCCGGCCGCCAGCCGCCGCGCGACGCACGGGTACGCGCGCAGCCGTGCCAACTGGGCCCGTACGTGCACCTGCACCGGGCCCGACACGTCGGGGCCGTGTTCCGCCGCGGCCAGTGGCCCGTCCGGGCCGGTCGGCGCGGTGGTGGCGTGGGCCAGCCAGCCGGAGACCGCGGGGGCCGCGGTCAGGTCGTCGCCGCGGACCAGCGCGCCGACGGCCCCGCAGTGCGAGTGCCCGCACACCACGATGTCCGCGACGCCCAGCACCTCCACCGCGTACTCGATGGTGGCGGCCTCGCCGCTGGGGTGTGCACCGGGGTACTCGGGCACGATGTTGCCCGCCGTACGGAGTTCGAAGAGCCCGCCCGGCCGGGCGCCGGTGATCAGCGACGGCACGACGCGGGAGTCGGAGCAGGTGATGAAGAGCGCTTCCGGCGCCTGCCCCGCGGCCAGCGGGGCGAGCTGCTCGCCGCGTGCCAGCAGTTGGTGCTGGAAGGTACGGGCGTGGTCGATGAGGGATTGCATGTCAGTTGCCTCCTGCGCTGGTTGAGGGTGCGCATCGGTACGAACTGGCGTGGATGAGGTGAGAGGTGGAGAAGGTGAGCCGGAGCGCAGGAGCCGAGCGGGGGTGCACGGCCGGACGCACGGGCGTCCGGCGTGCGACCCGTGAGCGCCCGCCGGGGCGGAGGCCGGGGTAGGGCCCATCCTCACCGGTGGGTGAAGCGCCCGGGGTGGGGCGCGCGGCGCCGGTGGAGGCACACGGTGGCGTGCCCCGTGGCGCGGGCGGCGCGTGCGGGGGGTTGGGTCGCTCGGCTGGGGGCTCGGGGGTCAGGCCGACGGTTCGCGTACGGCACGGACGCGCCCGGCCACCGGTCGGCGCACGGCCGGGCCCCGGGCGGCCGACGGCGGGCCCGGGCGACGCCGAAGCGCGCCGGGGGAGTCCGCGACGGTGGGAGGGGGCCGGCCCGCGGGCCGGGGTGCGCTCAGGCGGTGGGGATCAGCAGCGGAAGACCTGGAGCATGGCGGGCAGGGCGGCATGGTGCCGTCTGCCCTGACCCAGGGACACGCAGTTGGGGCCGCCGGGCCCCGGCGCACCTGAGGGGCGTGCGGCCAGGGTCAAGGGTGTCGAACTGCCCTGGCGCATCGTCGGCGGCGGGCTCTGCGTGGCGCCGTACCGGCCCGGGGCCGTGGTCCTGGCGGGCAACTCCTCGCCCTGCCGGGTCTGGCGCGGCACGTCCTCGCACAACCGGGGTGTCTCAGCGGACTGGCTCGCGCTGGTCGATCCGGCCGGTGTGGCTGGTGCTGCCGCCTGGGCGGAGGGGCCGCCGAGCAGCACGGCCAGCAGAGCGGCGACGACGGCCGCCAACACGCTGCGCGCTGCCCAGTTCCGCATTGCTGCTTCGCCCTCGTCCGGGAGTCGGATGACTCGTCAGAAGCGCCCGATTCGTAAGGGGCGCCCCCGGCTCCTGCCCAGGACTTTCAGCGTATAGGGCAGCCGCCGCGACCGCTCGGCCGGCGAAGCGGACGGCTGACTCGCGCACCGTACGAGCCATCCGGAGCCGGCGGCCGAAACCACCCCGTCGAATCGGCGCGTATGCGCATGTCGGCGACTTAACGCGACGCATCTGCGCGGGAGTTGAGAGAAGGTGGCCGGATCGTGCGGGTGCGGGAGGGCGGGAGTTCCGTTTTCAGTGACTGAGATTCGGCCATGCGATTCGCCCGAATCCTTACCACGGGGAGGTTCTGGTAGGGGGCTGGGTAGGGGGCTGGGCCGGGTGGTGCGGTGTGTGGGGCTGGTGGGTGTGTGAAGGTGCGCCCGTCGTCGGGCGCACCGTCGAAGCGTCGGTCAAGCGGCGGGGTAGCCCACCAAGCGGTGCGATCTACATCCTCACGTCAGGCGTCGAAGTCGCCGGGCTGCACGCCTGCGATGAAGGCGGTCCATGCGGTGGTGCGGAACGCGCGGGTGGAGCCGCTCCGGTCCTCACTGTCGCGGACGAGCACGGTGCCGGTCCTGGGTGTTTGTGCCGGGGCCCATTCGATGCAGTTGCCGCCGTTGGCGTTGGTGTGACTGGGTTTGATCCACTGCTCAGACGTGGGTCGCAGTCTTTCGGAGTTGGTCGATGCGGCTCTTACGTAGCCAGTCCCACCCGTCGGGCCATGTCGAGGAGGGCGGGGCGGGCTCGTTGGTTGAGGACGAAGAGGACGCGTACGACCTCGCGTGCCATGGGGTGGGTCTGGGTCATTTCGGGGGCGATGGCGAACGCTTGGGCCAGCGCCTTCTCTGCGTCCTCGTATTTGCGTACGGCCAGTTGGGCGCGGGCGGTGTCGATGGCCAGGCGCCCCAGCCGGGTGGGGCGGAGCCCCGGCGGCGGTGCCTTGAGCAGGGGAGTCGCCATTCGTACGGCGTCGTGTGGTCGGTCGAGTTCGACGTAGGCGGCGAGTTCGTAGAGCGCGGTGTTTCCCGGGCCGAACGTGAGGTTGTGGACGAGGGCGTCCGTGGGGAGTTGTTCGGCCATGGACTTGGCCTTGCTGACATGGTCCGCGGTGGCGTTGGCGTCCCGGTGCCGTGAGGCGAGGACGACTCCTCGTAGGTGGAGTGAGCCCAGTGAGATGAGTTGCGCGGGTGTGTTCGCGGTGCCGCGCAGGGAGCGTTCGTACTGGCTGATCGCGCGTTCGACGATGGCCAGGCCGTCGTCGTACTGGCCGGCCGTCTGGTAGGTACCGGCCAGGTTCCAGGCTGCTGCGGCCTCTAGGTCTGGCGCCCATGTCTGCTGGGCGGCCCACATCTGTCGGGAGACGACCATGTCTGCCAGGTCTGCTTGTCCCATCCGGTGGGCGACGCCGTACGCGCATCCGTAGAGGTCGGCGACCTGTGCCCACGCTCCGGCCTCACCGGGAGCCGACAGCGCAACGGCGGTCGCCTGGCCGAGGGCTTCGGGCAGCATGTCGAGCAGGTCCAGGTATCGGGTCTGGGCTCGCAGTCCGATGGCTTTTTGGACCTTGGTGGCGAGTGCCGCCGGTGGCAGGACGTCTTCCCTGGGCAGGTCGTGCCGTCGCACGGCGGCCCGGAGTGCGTCCAGTGCCCGCGCCTGGTGCGAGGCGTCCGCGTACGGCTGGCCGTAGATCCGGGAGGTGGAGACGCCGAGGGCGTCGGCGACGGCGGCGATGAGTGACGGGGTGGCAGGGCGCAGCCCCGTTTCCACCTTGGAGAGTTGGCTGACGGTGAGCCCGGCCTGCCGCGCCAGCGCGGCCCGGCTGATGCGGCGGGCCTTGCGCAGCACGCTGATGTTCTCGGCCGGGGCGGGCGGCGTGTTCTGTGAGCCCATGACCGCAGCTTTCCATGCAGCGACTGCCTCAACACGCGGTCGGTGAGTCGAAGTCGCAGGCCGCTGTATGACGGCCTGAGCGTGCCTGGGCCCCCGACCCTTCGCCCAGCGGCCGGGGGTCCAGCCGTGTGAGAAGGCGGAGATCAGGCGTCGAAGTCGCCGGCCTTAACGCCCGTGACGAACGCCGACCGAGCGGCGCTGCCGAAGACGAGGGCGGGGCTGTGGGAATCCTTGCTGTCGCGGACTGGGGCGCCGTTGGCGTAGCCGTCCAGCACCTCAACGGCGCGGGGAGCGGGACTACGGGCGGTACTCGTAGCCGATCGTCATGAGTTGGGGTAGGCACCACTCGCCGTACTCGATGACCCCGTTTCCGTCGGACCAGCGGTGGGCGCCGGCGAGGATGTTCGCGCCGACGGGGATGCCGAGGTGGTTGGCCTCGTGGGCCTTGGCGCTCCGGGCGTGCATGTCGTCGCGTGCGTGCGTGATCTTTCGGCCGGTGGCTTCCAGGACCTTGCTGGTCATCGTGTGGTTGCGGGAGGGGGCGGTGTTCAGCAGTTCGGGCGCTGCGGCGAGTGAGGCGGCGGCGTACCAGGTGACTGCGTAGATGGTCCGAGTGCGCCCGCGCCCTGCTACCCACTCGCGCCGTACGGCTTGGTCCCCGTGGCTCAGGTCGAAGATCTCCGCTACGTACAGCGGTGGGCGGATCAGCTCGGCGGCGAGGACGATCGATGTCTCGCCTTCGGCGAGGAAGCTCTTTACGCGCTGCACCCTGGCGAGTCGGTCCCGGGGGGTGAGGGTCCAGCGGGGGTCGTCGGCGACGAAGGTTCCGCGGGGGGTCGTGCGGACGTAGTGCTCGACGACCAGGGCCTGGAACGCACGGCTCACGGTCGCCGCAGCGACTCCCCACGTACCGCAGAGCTCACGGTTGGACGGCAGTTTCGCCCCGGGCTCCAGCTCGCCGGACAGGATCCGCTCGCGGTAGTGGTTTGCGATGGCCTCGCAGGTGGGTTGGCTGGCCATGGGTGTCCCTTCCACTTGGCGTTGACTTGGGGTCAGGCTCTGGGGGGAACCGTGAGTCGTGCTGGTCAGGCCAGGGCCGTGTGGGGGATGGTGGTTCGTGCGCGTTCGTAGAGTGCGCGGGCGGTCTTGTTCTTGAGGTGGGGGCGGAGTCGGGCGAACATGATGCGCATCTGGTCGTCGCAGCGTCCGGAGCGTACGTGGGGATATTCGGTGAGCACGGCGCTCCAGGTGGAGCACGCTTCTTCGAGCAGACCGCTTTGGCATTGGCGATCGGCCAGCCGGCCGGTGTCGAGTACGCGCCGGCGCGTACGGGATCGGCCTTTGAGGGGCTGTAGCGCTTCCTGCATTGCCGTCACGGAACGCGAGACGTTGCCGAGGCTGTATTCAACTTGTGCGCGGTAGTAGGCGATGAGCCCCGGAGTGGCGAGACCGACCACGATCCTGTCTGACTCGGGCTCGGCCTGACCGAGGATCTTCTCGGCTTGCTGTAAGGCGGAGAACGCCTCGCCTTTCCGCGCCGAAGCTGCTGCCGCATACGCTTGTTGCGCGTAGAGGTGGACGCGCATATTGGGGCTCACGACCGGTGTGGCTGTTGCGGCTGCATTTGCCAGACGAAGGCCGGTTGAAGCGTGCCCGGCGTTTACTGCCTGAGAGCTCATGCCGTGCAGTGTGAGGCAGTGCAGGGCGGGATTGTTGGCGCCTGCCGCAAGTTCAAGTGCCTTGGTGTAGTAGTGCTGGGCGATTCCGTGGGCTCCCTCGTCAACCGCCATGTAACCCAGCAGGTAGCAGAACTCGGAGGCGACCGCTCGCACCTCGTTCCGTACGGATTCTTTCGCTGGGGCACGGAGGAGCGGGGTCACGTTGTTGACAAGGAAGGTGGCCGCACTGGGGCGGGCGACCTTTCCACCCATCACATCGTCCAACTGCGAGAAGTGCTTCAGCATAGATCGAACGAGCATCACATCGGATGAGCCAATGGCGGCAGTGCTGTCCATCCGGATGAGGTTGCTACGTCCTACTAGTTCCGCCCATGAGGGCACTGCGAGTGAAGCGGAAAAGGCTCCTGCACTGAGTAGCGTTCGACGTGCGGCATCCATGTCTAACCTTCCCAGAGAAGTGAGATCGTCGACGATATCGCTCTGCGGATCGGCCTTTCGGATGGGAGAGCTTCCGGGGAAACCCGCGTCGGCGAAGGAGATCACTCGCCCTAGTTTCCGGGACAGCACTTCGGTAACCAGGGGGCGCACTGTTCGCTTGGGTAGATGCCCGCTGAGCCACTGGTGAATGGAGGGCTCGCGGTACTTCGTTGGTGTGCCGGCCTCGGTCGCGTACCGGTTGACAGCCTGTGCGAACTGGCGCAGTGTCCAACCGGATTCTTGGAAGAGTGCTTCGAGCTTGGTGTTCGATTCCGGCGCTGACATGTGGCTCCACGCTCCTCATGCGCCCACGCTTTTAAGCGGTCTTAAATCTGGGGCTCCCGCCCACGGTACCGCTCTCCGTGCATGCCCGGTTACCTAGGGCAGCGATGCAAGCGCGAACCCCCGCGACCGCGCCAATCGGTCCGGGGGCGTGGACCACCAACGATGGGCAGGCAGCCATGAGCCAGACTACGACAGCGAATGAACGTCAGCAGCAGCCAACTGCGCCTAGAAATCGGGGAGACGTCCTGACCTGGCCCCCCTGCCAGTGCGGGGACAAGGACCGCTGCCCGGAACTCCGCCCCAAGGTCGCTCGGCCCCTCAACTTGTACGGCGGCTCCGTTGTCGTGACGGGGGGCGAGGCATGAGGGGCGACGGCACCCACCGTGTCCTGATCATGGGCACCCCGCTCCGCTTCTTCCTCAGCTTCGGTGAGGACGGCACCTGGTCGCCGGTGACGGATGTCGAGTTCCATGACGCGTATCAGGAGTCGATGTTCGACCCGGACGCGTTGCGGAGGGACGTCCTGTGCCCCAACCGGCATCGTGCCGAGTACGAGACCGTCGAAGGCTGGTGCTGGTCCGACGGCCGGGCCGCGTACGGACTCATCACCCTCAACGACCGCGCGCCGCAAGCCTGCACCGGGCTGCGCGCCCTCACCCACGGAAGTGGGGCCGCTGCATGAAGCTCGTGCATGCCGTGAGCGGCAGCGAATCCGTCAACCCGCCCCGCGAGGTCTGGGTGTTCTTGCTGGTCCGCTGCCCGGCAGAAAACCCGAAGTACTTCGCGCCGCTGGGCATGTGGCCGCGTGTACTTCAGGTCGTACGGGACGGGTGGGCTTGCCCGCCGGGGGTCATCGTGCAACCCGGGGAGGCGATCGTTGACGCCGCCCGCCGCGTGGCTGACGCGCTCGGCATCCGGTTGCCCAAGGCGGCAGCCCTGCTCGCGGTCGATCAGCAACCCGCCATCGACGGCGAGCAGGACGAGGAAATCGCCTTCGTCTTCGACGGCGGCAGTGCGGCCGAAGACGCCTTCGCCGATCTGCCTCGCGATCAGGTCGAGGTCGAGTGGTCGGCCGTGGAGAACCTGGAGCGCGTCGCGCTCGTCCACGCCCTGCGTACGCGGCTGCTGGCCGTCGAGCCACCTGTGCTGGTGGAGGGGATGCCGCTGCCCGAGCCGGGGCGGGGGAAGGGAGACGGGGCGGGAGAGTAAGCCCCTCACCCGGCTGGCGCTGTTGGTGGGCGGCATCCCGGGGGCGGGGGCCGCGATCCGGCGGCGCCCCCGGTCACTCCAACCTGTCATCCCTCCCGGCGGCGCCCGGCCGCTCCAACCCGTCACCCTTCCCGGCAGCGCCCAACCGCCCCGCTCGGCCACCCCACCCAGCGGCGCGCCCAGCCCCCCCACCAGTGCCCAACCGCCCCGCCCGACCGTCTCCCCAGCAACCCGCCCCCATGAATAATGCAATCACGCTTGCTTGTTTCTGAGGGCGCTGTCACTCTCGTCCTCGGCGTGGGTGCGCGGCCCCGGTTGGTCCGCGCGGGGGCGGGGCGGAAGGAATGGCCCCGGGTCCCCAACTCCCTTGCCCGGTAAGGATCGCGTGGCCCGTACGGGATCAGCTCCCGTGGCCGACGAGGGGAGTGCACCGTGGCCGACACCGCTGCCCTGCTCGATGATCTGCGCGCCGAGGGGGAGTCCCTGGAGGCGCTAGTCAGTGGGCTCGATCCGGGCCAGTGGCTTCGGCCCACGCCCGCCGTCGGATGGACCATCGCCCACCAGATCGCCCATCTGGCCTGGACCGACGCCCGGGCGGGCGAGGCGATCACGGCCCCTGAGGTCTTCGCGCGCGAGGTGGCCGAGTCGCGCCGGGCGCCGGACCGGTTCGTTGACGACGGGGCCGCGGCCGGCGCGGCCGAGCAGCCCGCCGCCCTGCTGAGCCGCTGGCGCGCCGGCCGTACCCACCTGATCGACCTGCTCGCCGAGTTGCCGGCGGGCGCGAAGCTGCCCTGGTACGGGCCGGCGATGGGCGCTGCGTCGATGGCGACGGCCCGGCTGATGGAGACCTGGGCGCACGGCCAGGACGTCGCCGACGCGCTCGGCGTGCGCCGGCCGGCCACCGCGCGGCTGCGCCACATCGCCCACATCGGCACCAGGGCCCGCGACTACGCGTACCTGGTCCACGATCTGGACCCGCCGCAGGAGGAGTTCCGGGTCGAGTTGACCGCGCCCGACGGCTCGTTGTGGTGTTACGGGCCGCCCACCGCGACCCAGCGCGTCAGCGGGCCCGCGCTCGACTTCTGTCTGCTGGTCACCCAGCGCGCCCACCGCGATGACCTGGCCTTGCGGGTGGACGGCGCGGAGGCGCGGCGCTGGCTCGGCATCGCCCAGGCGTTCGCCGGGCCGCCCGGCCGCGGGCGCCGCGCGGGCGGTACGCCCGGTGCGACGGGGCCGACGGGGCAGGACGATGACGGCGGCCCCGCCCCCGTCCCCGCCCCCGGTGCGCGCATCGCCGGCTGTGCGGTGGGCCGGGCGGCCCCGGTCGCCCGTACGGCGAAGCGGTCGCGTGCGGCGAGGGCGGCCGATCTGGTGCGTACGAGCGATGCGGCACGTACCGCTGAATCGGCGCGTACCGCTGACTCGGCGCGTACGGCCGACCCGGTCCGTACGGCCCATTCGGCGCGTACGACCGACCCGGCGCGGGCAGCGGGTGGCGTGGCCGTTCCGGCCTGCCCCTCGGGGGCGGTCCGGCCCAGCGGGGCCCGCGGATGAGCGCAGCCGCCCCGCCGCCCGGAGCCCCGCCGCTGCCCTCCGCGCCGCCCGGGCCGCTGCGGATCGGCAACGCGTCCGGCTTCTACGGCGACCGCTTCTCGGCGGTCAGGGACATGCTCACCGGTGGGCCGCTGGACGTGCTCACCGGGGACTACCTGGCCGAGTTGACCCTGCTCATCCTGGGGCGGGACCGGCTGAAGGACCCCGGGCGCGGCTATGCGAAGACCTTCGTCGGGCAACTGGAAGAGGGGCTCGGGCTCGCCGTCGAGCGGGGCGTGCGGATCGTCACCAACGCCGGCGGGCTGGCCCCGGCCGCGCTCGCCGACGCCGTACGGGAACTCGCCGACCGGCTCGGGATCGCGGTCCGGGTGGCCCACGTGACCGGCGACGACGTGCTGGCCCGCGGGCGGCGCGAAGGGTGGGGCGCGGACGCGCTCACCGCCAACGCGTATCTGGGCGGCGCGGGCATCACCGCCTGTCTGCGCGCCGGCGCCGATGTCGTGGTCACCGGCAGGGTCACCGACGCCGCGCTGGTCAGCGGGGCCGCGGTCGCCCACTTCGACTGGGCGGCCGACGACTGGAACGCGCTGGCCGGAGCCGTGGTCGCCGGCCACGTCCTGGAGTGCGGCACCCAGGCCACCGGCGGCAACTACGCCTTCTTCACCGAACTCCTTCAGGCCGCGGAACCTGTCCAGGCTGCGGAACCCGTCCGGACCGCGGCACCCCTCCAGACCAGCGGGCCGACCCCCTTCCACCCCGGCTTCCCGCTCGCCGAGATCCACGCCGACGGCTCCAGCGTGATCACCAAGCACCCGGGGACCGGTGGCGCGGTCACCGTGGAGACCGTCACCGCGCAACTCCTGTACGAGACGCAGGGCGCGCGCTACGCCGGGCCCGACGTCACCGCCCGCCTGGACACGGTGCGGCTCGCCGCCGAAGGACCCGACCGGGTGCGGATCAGCGGGGTCCGCGGGGAGGCCCCGCCGCCCGACCTGAAGGTGGGCGTGACCAGCGTCCGCGGCTGGCGCAACGAGGTCACCTTCGTCCTGACCGGGCTCGACATCGACGCCAAGGCCGCCCTCGTACGCGCCCAGATGGAAGCCGCGCTCGCCGACCGGCGGCCGGCTGACCTGCGCTGGACCCTGGCCCGTACGGACCACCCGGACGCCGCCGTACAGGAGGAGGCCAGCGCCCTGCTGCGGCTGGTGGCGCGCGACGCGGCGGCCGAATCCGTGGGCCGGGCGCTCGGCGCAGCCGCCGTCGAACTCGCCCTCGCCAGCGTCCCCGGCCTCCACCTCACCGCCCCGCCCGGCAAGGGCACCCCGTACGGCGCCTTCGACGCGGTCTTCCTGCCGGCGGCCGGCGTGCCGCACACGGCCGTGCTGCCCGGCGGCGAGCGGCTGCCGATCCCCGCGCCCGGCCACACCCGCGGCCTCGCCCCGGTCGACCCGCCGCCGTTGCCCGAGCCGCTGCCGGCCGGCCTGCCCACCCGGCGCGCCCCGCTCGGCGCGGTCTTCGGCGCCCGCAGCGGCGACAAGGGCGGCTGCGCGGGCCTCGGCGTCTGGGCCCGTACGGAGGAGGGCTGGCGCTGGCTCGCGCACGAGCTGACCGTGTCGCGACTGCGCCAACTCCTGCCGGAGACAGCCGAGTTGAGCATCAGCCGGCATCTGCTGCCCGAGCTGCGCGGGCTCACCTTCCTGATCGAGGGGCTGCTGGGCGCGGGCGTTGCGGCCGGCGCCAGGTTCGACCCGCAGGCCAAGGCCGTCGGCGAGTGGCTGCGCGCCCGGCACGTCGAACTACCGGAGGTGTTGTGGTGACCGTCCTCGCGTCCGCGCTCGATGTGAGCGGCGCGGAGTACGCGGCCCGCCGGGCGGCGATGCTCGACAAGCTGGCCGCCGTCGCCGCCGAGCACGCCAAGGCGGTGGCCGGCGGCGGCGAGAAGTACGCGACTCGCCATCGGGCCCGCGGCAAGTTGCTGCCCCGCGAGCGCATCGAGCTGCTGCTCGACCCCGACACGCCCTTCCTCGAACTCTCCCCGCTGGCCGCCTGGGGCAGCGAAGCGCCGGCGTACGCGGTGGGCGCGGCCCTGGTCACCGGCGTCGGCGTGGTCGCCGGCGTGGAGTGCGTGATCGTCGCCAACGACCCGACCGTACGCGGCGGCGCCAGCAACCCCTGGACGCTGAAGAAGGCGCTGCGCGCCCACGAGATCGCCCGCACCAACCGGCTGCCGGTCATCTCGCTGGTCGAGTCGGGCGGCGCCGACCTGCCCAGCCAGAAGGAGGTCTTCATCCCCGGGGGCGCCCTCTTCCGGGACCTGACCAGGCTGTCGGCGGCCGGCATCCCGACGGTGGCCGTGGTGTTCGGCAACGCGACCGCCGGCGGCGCGTACGTGCCCGGCATGTCCGACCACACGATCATGGTCAAGGAGCGGGCCAAGGTCTTCCTCGGCGGCCCGCCGCTGGTCAAGATGGCCACCGGCGAGGAGAGCGACGACGAGTCGCTGGGCGGCGCCGAGATGCACGCCCGCACCTCCGGCCTCGCCGACCACTTCGCCGTCGACGAGCCGGACGCGCTGCACCGGACCCGCCGCATCGTCGCCCGCCTGAACTGGACCAAGGCGCACCCGGGCCCGCCGCCCGGGCAGCCGCCGCGCTATCCGGCCGATGAACTCCTCGGCATCGTGCCGGACGATCTGAAGGCCCCGTTCGACCCGCGCGAGGTGATCGCCCGGATCGTCGACGGCTCGGACTTCGACGAGTTCAAACCGCTGTACGGGCCGAGCCTGACCACCGGCTGGGCCCGGCTGCACGGCTATCCGGTGGGGGTGCTGGCCAACGCCCAAGGGGTGCTGTTCTCGGCCGAGGCGCAGAAGGCCGCCCACTTCATCCAACTCGCCAACCAGCGCGACCTGCCGCTGATCTTCCTGCACCACACCACCGGCTACATGGTCGGCAAGGAGTACGAGCAGGGCGGCATCATCAAGCACGGCGCCGCGATGATCAATGCGGTCGCCAACTCCACCGTCCCGCACCTGTCCGTCCTCGTCGGCGCCTCCTACGGCGCCGGCCACTACGGCATGTGCGGGCGCGCCTTCGACCCCCGCTTCCTGTTCGCCTGGCCGAGCGCCAAGTCCGCGGTGATGGGCCCGCAGCAGTTGGCCGGCGTCCTCTCGCTGGTCGCCCGCGCCGCGGCAGCCGCTAAGGGCCAGCCGTACGACGAGGAGGGCGACGCCGCGCTGCGGGCCGCGGTGGAGCAGCAGATCGAGGCCGAGTCGCTGCCGCTGTTCCTGTCCGGGCGGCTGTACGACGACGGCGTCATCGACCCCCGCGATACCAGGACCGTGCTCGGGCTGTGCCTGTCGGCCGTGCACGGCGCGCCGGTCGAGGGCGCCCGCGGCGGCTTCGGCGTCTTCCGGATGTGAGGCCCACGTGATCACCAACCTGCTCGTCGCCGGCCGCGGCGAAATCGCCCGCCGTATCTTCCGCACCTGCCGTGACCTGGGCATCGGCACCGTCGCCGTGTTCTCGGACGCCGACGCGGACGCCCCGTACGTCCGTGAGGCGGACGCCGCACGCCACCTGCCGGGCAACGCGCCCGCCGACACCTACCTCCGCGCCGACCTGCTGGTGCGGGCCGCGCTGGAGTGCGGCGCGGACGCCGTCCACCCCGGCTACGGCTTCCTCTCCGAACACCCGGACTTCGCCCGCGCCGTCCTCGCCGCCGGGCTGACCTGGGTCGGCCCGCCGCCGGCGGCGATGGCCGCCATGGCCTCCAAGACCCGCGCCAAGACGGTGCTCGCGGCGGCCGGTGTCCCGCTGCTGGCCCCCGTCGACCCGGCCGCCGCCACCGAAGCCGACCTGCCGCTGCTGGTCAAGGCGGCGGCCGGCGGCGGTGGGCGCGGTATGCGCGTCGTACGGCAACTTGCTGAGCTTGAGCGAGAGTTGAAGGGAGCCAGCGCCGAGGCGGCGGCGGCCTTCGGGGACGGCGAGGTGTTCGCCGAACCGTACCTGGAGCACGGGCGCCACGTGGAGGTGCAGGTGCTCGCCGACGCGCACGGCACGGTCTGGACGCTCGGCACCCGCGACTGCTCGCTCCAGCGTCGGCACCAGAAGGTCATCGAGGAGGCCCCGGCCCCCGCGCTGCCCACGGCGCTCCGCGACGAACTGCACGCCGCCGCCGTCCGGGCGGCGACCGCCATCGACTACCGCGGCGCCGGCACCGTCGAATTCCTCGTCTCCCGAAACGGCCGCGCCGCCTTCCTGGAGATGAACACCCGCCTCCAGGTCGAACACCCGGTCACCGAGGCCGTCTACGGCATCGACCTGGTCGCCTGGCAACTGCGCGTCGCCGAGGGCGCGGCGCTCCCCGCGACCCCGCCCGAACCCGTCGGGCACGCGGTGCAGGCCCGGCTGTACGCGGAGGACCCCGGCCGCGACTGGCAGCCGCAGACCGGGCCGGTGCACCGGTTCGAGCTGCCCGCCGAGGTCAGGAACGGGCCGGCGGCCAGCCGTACCCCATCCGGCCTGCGCGTCGACGCGGGGGTGGCCGCCGGCGACACCGTCGGCGTGCACTACGACGCGATGCTGGCCAAGGTCATCGCCTGGGCGCCGACCCGCGCCGAGGCCGTCCGCACGCTGTCCCACGCCCTGCAACGGGCCCGCCTGCACGGCCCGCACACCAACCGTGACCTGCTCGTACGCGCCCTGCGCCAGCCGCAGTTCGGCGCCGCCGAGCTGGACACCGGCTTCCTGACCCGGCACCGCGCGGCACTGACCGCGCCCGCGCCGCCGGCCGCCGTCCACCTCGCCGCGCTGGCCGCGGCCCTGGCCGACGGCTGCGACCGCTCCCGCTTCGGCCCCTGGCGCAACGTACCGTCCCAGCCGCAGACCAAGACCTACCGCAGCGAACCGGACGGCACCGAACACACCGTGCGCTACCACCTCACCCACGACGGCCCGTGCGCCGTCGACCTGCCCGACGTGCGGGTGCTCACGGTCGCCCGCGACGCGGTCGTCCTTGAGGTCGCCGGCGTACGGCAGCGCTACGCGGTCGCGGCGTACGCGGACGGCGACGCGGTGTACGTGGACGGGCCGGCCACCCCCGCCCCGGCCGGCCACCCCACGGCCCACGCCTTCACCCGCCTCCCGCGCTTCCCCGACCCCGCCGCCCGCACCGAACCCGGCTCGCTGCTCGCACCGCTGCCCGGCACGGTCCTGCGGCTGGCGGGCGTGGCGGTGGGCGATGCCGTACGGGCCGGGCAGCCGCTGCTCTGGCTTGAGGCGATGAAGATGGAGCACCAGATCAGCGCCCCCGCCGCCGGCACCCTCACCGAACTCCCCGTCACGGCGGGCCAACAGGTGGACGTCAGCACCCTGCTGGCGGTCGTCACGGCCCCTGACTGACCACGCGCGCGTGACTGGCCGGGCGTACTCCCCGACCGGCCGCCGCGCGCACCCCGGCCGCCGCGCGCACCCCGGCCGGCCGCCACCCGCCCCGCCCCGCCCGGGCCGACCGTCGCGCACCCCGACCAGCCACCGCCACCGCGTACCACCGACCGAGACCGCGCACCCCGACCCACCGACCTGGGCCGGCCCCCGTGCACAATCCCGGGAGCCGGCCGGACGACTGGCAGGACCCGCGCCGAGGAGGACGCCATGCCCCACGCCCTGATCGAGTCCGAGGAACACCGCGCCCTGCGCGCCGCGGTCGCCGCGCTCGGTGCGCGCTACGGCCGCCCCTACCTGGACGGCGTCGTACGCGCCGGCGGCTACCCCGACGAACTCTGGTCCGAGGCAGGCGAGTTGGGCTACCTCGGCGTCAACCTGCCGGCGGCCTACGGCGGCGGGGGCGCCGGCATCACCGAACTCGCCCTCGTCCTCGAAGAGCTCGGCGCGGCCGGCTGCCCGCTGCTGATGATGGTGGTCTCGCCGGCGATCTGCGGCACGGTCATCGCCAGGTTCGGCACCGAGGAGCAGCAGCGGGCCTGGCTGCCCGGGCTCGCCACCGGATCGCACACGATGGCCTTCGGCATCACCGAGCCCGACGCGGGTTCCAACGCGCACCGCATCACCACCACCGCCCGCAGGGACGGCGCGGACTGGGTGCTCACCGGTCGGAAGGTCTTCATCTCCGGGGTGGACCGCGCCGACGCGACGCTGATCGTCGGCCGCACCGAGGACGCCCGCACCGGCAGCCTCAAGCCCTGCCTGTTCATCGTCCCGCGGGACGCTCCGGGCTTCGCTTACCGGCCCATCCCGATGGAGGTGGCGGCTGCGGAGAAGCAGTTCGAACTGACCCTGGACGAGGTGCGGCTGCCGGCCGCCGCACTGGTCGGCGACGAGGACGCGGGGCTGCGCCAACTCTTCGCCGGGCTCAACCCGGAACGCATCATGACCGCCGCGTTCGGCCTCGGCATGGGCAGGTTCGCGCTGTCCCGAGCCGTCGAGTACGCGGGGTCCCGCCAGGTCTGGCAGACCCCGATCGGCGCCCACCAGGCCATCGCCCACCCGCTGGCCCAGTCCCACATCGAACTCGAACTCGCCCGGCTGATGATGCAGAAGGCCGCGCACCTCTACGACGCGGGCGAGGACCGGGCGGCGGGCGAGGCCGCCAACATGGCCAAGTACGCGGCCGGCGAGGCGACCGTGAACGCCGTCGACCGCGCCGTACACACCCTCGGCGGCAACGGCCTGGCCTCGGAGTACGGGCTCGCCTCGCTGGTCACGGCGGCCCGTGTGGTGCGCATAGCCCCGGTCAGCCGCGAGATGATCCTCAACTACGTCTCGCACGCCTCACTCGGCCTCCCCAAGTCGTACTGAACCCCTGCGCGGGCCCCGGCCGCGACCGGCAGCCGCCCCGCCCACGGCAACGGAACGGACCGCGGGGCGCAAGAACCCCACGACGAGAACCCCGAGAAGCGCACGCCCACCCCAAGAGACATAACCACCTCAAGAGGCGCACTCACCCCAAAAGCGCAGGAACGCAGGAACACCGGAGCGAGCACAGCCGTCAGGACCAGCAACAGCAACTCTCGAACCAGGAAGGAGGCCGGCGGACCGATGACCGAGCCATCCGATGGCCACCGGCCGGCGGGGCCGAACGAGGAGCGCCCGGCACCGCTCGTACGACGTGGCCACGACCGCGGCATCGCCACCCTCACCCTCGACTCGCCGCACAACCGCAACGCGCTCTCGTCCCGCCTGGTCGCGGAGTTGCTCGCGGGCCTGACGGCAGCCGCTGCCGACCCGGCGGCCCGGGCGGTGTTGGTCGACCACACGGGCAACACGTTCTGCGCCGGCGCCGACCTGTCCGAGGCGACGTCGGCGGCGCCGAAGGGGCTCGCGGGCCCGGCCCCCGCCGGCGACGACGCCGTACCGCGCGGCCCGCAGGCCATCGTCCACCTGATGCGCGCCATCGTGGAGTTGCCGCTGCCCGTGGTGGCCCGGGTGCGCGGACACGTACGGGCCGGCGGGCTCGGCCTGCTCGGCGCGTGTGACGTCGCGGTGGCCGGGCCGGCGGCCAGCTTCGCCTTCACCGAGGTCAGGCTCGGCCTCGCGCCGGCCGTCATCTCGCTGCCGCTGCTGCCCAGGCTCGACCCGCGGGCCGCCGGCCGCTACTACCTCACCGGCGAGCGGTTCGACGCGGCCGAGGCCGCGAGGATCGGCCTGATCACTCTGGCCGGCGACCCGGAACGGGCGCTCGAACCGATCCTGGACGGGCTGCGCCGCGGCGCGCCACAGGGCCTGGCCGCGGCGAAGCGGCTGGCCACGGCCGAGGTGCGGCGCACCTTCGACCGGGACGCCGCGGCCCTGGTCGCCGAGTCGGCACGGCTCTTCGCATCGGCCGAGGCCCGCGAAGGAATGACCGCCTTTCTGGAACGCCGTGCCCCGATATGGCCATCTACCCGTACCGAACGGGTGGCGTCGGCCGCCCCCAGTACCGCGGAGGCCCCCCGTTGACCACCCGCCCAGCCCTGCGCGACCCCAAGCAGGACCGCAGCCGAGCCACCCGGCAGCGGCTGCTCGAAGCCGCCATCTGCTGTCTCGCCGACCACGGCTGGGCCGGCTCGACCGTCGCGGTGGTCGCCGAGCGGGCCGGCGTCTCCCGGGGCGCCGCGCAGCACCACTTCCCCACCCGCGAGGACCTGTTCACGGCCGCCGTCGAGCAGGTCGCCGAGGAGCGGACGGCCGCGCTGCGCTCGCTGCTGCCGGCCGCGGCCGACCCGCCCGAGCGGGACGGCCCCGAGCGGACGCACGCCGTGGTGGACGGCCTGATCAGCCTGTACACCGGGCCGCTGTTCCGGGCCGCGCTGCAACTGTGGGTGGCGGCCTCCAACGAGCCGCAACTCGGCTCCCGGGTGCAGGCGCTCGAAGCCCGCATCGGCCGCGAGACGCACCGCATGGCGATCGAACTCCTCGGCGCCGACGAGCGCGTCCCCGGCGTCCGCGAAACGGTGCAGGGCATGCTCGACATGGCCCGCGGCCTCGGCCTCGCCAACCTCCTCACGGACGACGCCCCCCGACGCGAACGCGTGGTCACCCAGTGGGCGAGACTGATCCACGAGGTGCTGGCACGGGGCTGACGCGGAGTCGACACGCACGGTCCCCCGGGCGGGAGGGGCGCACGACGTGCAGGACGCCAGGCAGGGCGGCGGGCAGGCCGACGGACCGTACGACAGACAGGGTGACGGGTCGTACGGCACGCCGCACGAAGCCCACCGCGAGGGCCAGCCCGACAGTCGGGCGGAACCGCAGCCCGAGTCCCAGGGCGAAGCCCAGGACCAACCGCGGCCCGAACCGCAGCCGCAGGGCGAAACCCGGGGCGAAACCCAAGGTGAAACGCGGGGCGCCGCCCAGGCCGTGCCGGCGGTCGCGGCCGGTGCGCTGCCGCGGCGGTCGGCCGGGACCTGGCTGCGGACCCTGCTCGGGGACCTCGTCGCCCTGCTGGCGCGCCGCCCGGTCGCCCTGGCCGGCGCCAGCCACGCGATACGGCACTCCGCCGACGCACGGCAGGCCATCTACCTGGTCATGGCGGCCGACCTGGTCTCCAGCGTCGTCGTGGACGCGATGATCCCGGCTGCCTATCGGCTGCTGCACGTCGCCTGGGTGCTCTGCTCGCTCGTGCTGACCGCGGGCTGCTGCGCGATGACCGCCCGCGCCCCGCACCTCATCGACGCCGACACGCTCCACCTGCGCACCGGCCCCTTCCGCACGCTCGCCGTCCCGCTCGCGCACATCGCGTCCGTACGTCCCGCCCACGGCCTGACCCCGAGCCACGGCCTGCGCCGCTCCCTGGACCGGCCCGACGCGGTCGCCTGCTCCGTCAGCAGCGCCACCACCATGGCCGTCGAGCTCGCCGAACCCCTCTCCGTACGGTTCCGCCGCGGCGAGCCGGTGCTGGCGCGACACGTGTACTTCGCGGCCGACCAACCCGCCGAGGCCGCGCGCCTGATCCGCAACGCCCTGCCGACGGCCGAACCGCGGTAGTCCCCGCCGCACCCGCGGGCCGCCCCGTGCACGCTGTCCCTCCTACGTCGTATGAGCTCTTCTACGACGCATGGGCCTTCTACGTTGCATGGGGCTTGTACGCCGTATGCCTATGGTTTGGCCGGAGTTCGCCCTAGGCGACGTCCCTACGGTTCCTTAACATCTCGCTCGGTTGGCATGCGCATGCCGCTCAGATCACATGCGCCCCTGCCGAACCGCTGCACCGTTCCAGATCGCTCCAGATCGTTCCTGGGCATCGGCGGGTCGCCGTTTCGCACGCGTACGTCCCCAGTTCCGCGGTGACCCCTGCGTGCCCGCAGCAAGTGCCCATCCCCAAGGCAGACGATTGGACTTCCCATGCATCCCGGCATTCTCGCGACCGGCGCCGTAGTGGGCCTGTTCTCCGCGACGCTCTCGCCGCAGAGCCCGTCCGCGATCATCAACCCGCCCGACGACAAGATCGTCATCGAGCTCGCGACGGTCAACGGCTCCGGCTGCCCGAAGGGCTCGGCCGAGGTGGCGGTCTCCCCGGACAACACCGCGTTCACCGTCACCTACAGCAAGTACCTGGCCAGAGTCGGCGGTGACTCCGACCCGACCGAGTTCCGCAAGAACTGCCAGCTCAGCCTGATCGTGTACGTCCCCAGCGGCTTCACCTACGCGATCGCCAGCGCCGACTACCGCGGCTACACCTCGCTGCAACCCGGCGCCACCGGCCAGGAGAAGGCGTCGTACTACTTCCAGGGCTCCCCGGACACGGCCGCCATCAGCCACAACTTCAAGGGCCCGCAGAACGACAACTGGCAGGCCACCGACGAGACCGACTGGGGCCAACTGGTCTGGGCCCCCTGCGGAGCGCGCCGCAACTTCAACATCAACACCGAACTCCGGGTGAACGCCGGTACGTCGGACCCGAAGAAGACCAGCTTCATGACGATGGACTCGACGGACACCGACATCAACACGATCTACCGGCTGGCCTGGAAACAGTGCCCGAAGCCGTGATCCGCACCCCGCACCGACGCCCCGCATGACCGACCACCCCGCCCGGCCGAAGGGGACGCCCTCCGGCCGGGCGGGGTGGCGCGTTTCGCCCCCGCCGCGCCGCCCGCTCCCGCGCCGTCCGCCCCGGCTACGTCGTCTGCGCCACCCGCCTCGCTCGCTCCGTCCGCGGCGGTTGCCTCGTCCCCGTCCTCCGGGTCGTCACCGCGGCAGCCGCGGCGCGCGATCCGGCCACTCGGGTGGACGGCGGATGGCGGCAACTCGGCCATGAATCAAGCGAGTTGAGCCCGCTGGGTGGATCGGAGCGCGGCGAGCGTCAGTTCCGCCGAGGCGAGCAGCGCCGCCCGGTCGTCCTGGACCCGGGCGAGCACGCGGAGCCCGTAGTACGCGCCCTGCACCTGCCGGGCCAGCGCCCGGGCCTCGCCGTCGGTGCGGACCTCCCCGCTGGCCTGGCCGAAGGCGAGCACCGCGGTCAGTTCGTCCTCGACCCGGCCGAAGTTCTCCCGTACCGCGGCCCGGATCTCCGGGTCGAGCGCGGCCGATTCGATCGCCGAGTTCACCGCGAAGCAGCCGCGCCGCCCGTCCGGCGACAGGTCGGCGTCGATCGCCTCCACCATCAGCGCGCGCAGCCGGTCGATGACCGGGCCCGGCCGCTGCAACAGCTCGACCTGGTGGGCGGTGGCGGTCTCGCAGTACCGGCGCAGGGCGCGCACGTAGAGCTGCCGCTTGTCGCCGAAGGCGTTGTACAGGCTCGACGGGCCGAGCCCCGTGCTCTGGCTGAGCTCCCGGGTCGAGGTCGCCTCGTACCCGTGCCGCCAGAACGTCTCCATCGCCGCGTCGATGACGCGCCCCTCGTCGAACCCGCGTGGCCTGGCCATGCCGCCACGGTAAGGGTTTTGGAGCGCCCGCACCAAATGGCGGCGGGGCGCGCGGGCCGGGCCGGTGGTCATGCGGCGTGGGCTGGCAGTCATGCCGTACGGGCCGGGGTGGCGCGTTCGCCGGGGACGGGGCCCCCTGGCCTGGGGCGGAGGCCGCCGGGCCGGTGGTCGCCGGCGGCGTACGGCGGCCCGTGCGCGCCGCCACGAGGGTGGCGGCCAGGCCGACCGCGGCCAGGCCCGCGCCGACCCAGGCCACCGAGGCGAAGCCGTACCCCGCGTCGATGGCCGCCCCGCCGAGCATCGGGGCCAGCGTGTTGCCGACGTTGAACGCGGCCGTGTTGCCCGCCCCGGCCAGCGTCGGCGCCCCGGGCGCGAGCGCGAAGACCCGCGACTGGAGGGCCGGATTGGTCACCCAGGCGACGAAGCCGAGGACGAAGACGAGCGCGACCACCACGCCCGCGTGCCGCGCCGTCAGGGCCAGCGCGGCCGACACCGCGAGCAGCCCGGCCAGGCCCCAGCCGAGCGTGCGCATCGGATGCGCCTCGGCGAGCCGGCCGCCGGCCGCGATGCCGAGCAGCCCACCCACCCCGAACAGCGCGAGCACCCCGGGCACCCACCCCTCGGGCACCCCGCTGACGTCGGTCAACAGCGAGGCCAGATAGCTGAAGGTGACGATCACCGCGCCGAAGGTGAAGGCGGTGACGGCGTAGGAGAGCCAGAGCTGGGGGCGGGCCAGGCCGCGCAGCTCGGTCGCGGCCGAGTGGCCGGGTGTGGCCGCGCCGCGCCCGTCGGGGACGGCGAGCACCGTGCACACGAGGCTGGCCAGGGTCGCCGCGGCCACCGCCCAGAACGCGGCGCGCCACCCCGCGTACTGGCTGAGCAGGGTGCCCGCCGGCACGCCGACGATGGTCGCGAGCGTCAGCCCGCCGGCCACCGTGGCCACCGCCCGCCCCCGCGCACCCGCGGGTACGAGGCTCACCGCCGCCGCGAGGGCCACGCCCCAGCAGCCCGCGTACACCAGGGCGCTGATGATGCGGGTCGCGAACAGCACCCCGTATCCGGGGGCCAGCGCGCCCGCCACGTGCGCGGCGATGAAGACCGCCTGGAGCGCGACGAGCGCGGTACGGCGCGGCCAGCGCAGCGTGGTGAGCGCGAGCAGCGGGGCGCCGACCACCATCCCGATCGCGAACGCGGAGATCAGCAACCCCGCATCGGGAATGGAAACGCCCAGGTCATCGGCGATGTTCGGGAGCAGCCCGGAGAGCATGAACTCCGAGGTGCCCTGCGTGAAGATGACGAAGCCGAGGATGTAGACCGGCAGCGGCACGGTGTCCTCCGGGAGGGATGGGGTGGGGTGAGGCGGCGTGAGGGGTGGTGCGGGCAAGCGGGTCGCCGTTTTGGAGCGTTCGCTTCATAAGTGGGGTCCGCGCGAGCCCGTGGTGTCTTCGGTTGCGCGCCGCTGCAGACCCTAGCATGTTGTGGAGCGACTGCTTCAAAATGGGCGCACACGCACACGCAGCCGCCCCGCCACCCCGGCGCCCCCTGAGCGGGGCCGACGGGACGACGGGGCGGTGGAAACGGCGGAACGGCGGAACGGCTCCGTACGGAGGGCGGCTGCCGCGGTCAGTCGGTCAGCGCGCGATGTCCGCGTACCCCACGATGTCCTTCGGGCTGCGCGACCCCGGCCCGGTGTACCGGGCGGAGGGGCGGACGAGGCGCCCGGTGCGCTTCTGCTCCAGGATGTGCGCGCTCCAACCGGCGGTGCGGGCACAGGTGAACATCGAGGTGAACATGTGCGCCGGGACCTCCGCGAAGTCCAGCACGATGGCCGCCCAGAACTCCACGTTGGTGGCGAGCACCCGGTCCGGGCGGCGCGCGTGCAGCTCTTCGAGCGCGGCCTTCTCCAGCGCCTCGGCCACCTCGAAGCGCGGCGCCGCCAACTCGCGCGCCGTGCGGCGCAGCACCCGGGCGCGCGGGTCCTCGGCCCGGTAGACGCGGTGCCCGAAGCCCATCAGCCGCTCGCCGCGGTCCAGCGCGCCCTTGACGTAGGCGGTCGCGTCGCCGGTGCGCTCGATCTCCTCGATCATCCCGAGCACCCGGGACGGCGCGCCGCCGTGCAGCGGGCCCGACATCGCGCCGACCGCACCGGAGAGCGCGGCCGAGACGTCGGCGCCGGTGGAGGCGATGACGCGGGCGGTGAAGGTGGAGGCGTTCATGCCGTGCTCGGCCGCCGAGGTCCAGTACGCGTCCACGGCCGCCACGTGTCGCGGGTCCGGCTCGCCGCGCCAGCGCCGCATGAACCGCTCCACCACGGTCTCGGCCTTGTCGATCTCGCGCTGCGGCACCATCGGCAGGCCCTGGCCGCGCGCGGACTGCGCCACGTACGACAGGGCCATCACGGCCGCCCGCGCCAGGTCCTCGCGGGCCTGCTCGGCGTCGATGTCCAGCAGCGGCCTGAGCCCCCACACCGGCGCCAGCATGGCGAGCGCCGACTGCACGTCCATCCGGATGTCGCCGGAGTGCACCGGGATCGGGAACGGCTCGGCCGGCGGCAGCCCCGGGTTGAACGCGCCGTCCACCAGCAGGCCCCACACGTTGCCGAACGAGACGTGGCCCACCAGGTCCTCGATGTCCACGCCGCGGTAACGGAGCGCGCCGCCCTCCTTGTCCGGCTCGGCGATCTCCGTCTCGAACGCGACGACTCCTTCGAGCCCGGGTACGAAGTCGGTCATGGGGTGGCTCCTTCGCGAGTGGTGGACGAGGCGGCTCGTGGCCGCATCGCCAGGTCTGGGAGGCCGGCACGGTTGCACGGCCGCACATGCGGCTCGCGCTCCGGTCCGGCGGCCCCGACCGCGGTCCCGCGCGGCGTGGTGGTCATCCAGTCGCGTACGGATCGGGCCGAGAGGGGTGGCGGGTGGTACGGCTCGGTGCGGGGACCGGCCACGATAGTGCGTGGTGTGCGGATGCCACAGTGGGACAGTCGACGATTTTGGTGGGTTCCTCACCTGCGGGGAAGCGTGAGAAGAGGCACACTGCCCCCTTCCACCCGAGAGGGTTACCCGTAAGCGCCCCGGGGCAGCGTCAAGTGACTTCACCCCGATGCTGCAAGATATGCGCGTGTCCCATGCCGACCCGCACCAGCCGCGCGTCCACGACCCCGCCGCCATGCGTGAGCAGTACCGCGGCGCGGGGTTCTCCGAGGCCGACCTGGCCGCCACTCCCTTCGCCCAGTTCACCCACTGGTTCGAGGAGGCCGTCGACAGCGGGCTGCACGAGCCGAACGCGATGGTCCTCTCCACCGTCGACGAGACCGGCCGCCCGCACGCCCGCACCGTGCTGCTCAAGGGGTACGACGAGCGCGGCTTCGTTTTCTTCACCAACTACGGCTCCCGCAAGGGCCGCCACCTCGCCGCCAACCCCGCCGTCTCGCTGCTCTTCCCCTGGCACGCGCTGGCCCGCCAGGTCATCGTCACCGGCGTCGCGGAGCGCACCGGGCGCGACGAGACCGCCGCCTACTTCCGCACCCGCCCGCACGGCTCCCAGTTGGGCGCCTGGGCCAGCCGCCAGTCCGAACCGGTCGGCTCCCGCGCGGAACTCGACGCGATGTACGCCGAACTCGCCGACCGCTACCCACCGGGCGAACAGGTCCCGGTCCCACCGCACTGGGGCGGCTTCCGCATCACCCCCGACACGGTGGAGTTCTGGCAGGGCCGCGCCAACCGGCTGCACGACCGGCTGCGGTACGTCCGCACGGGGGCGGCCGGGGCCGAGGCGCCCCCGTGGCAGGTGGAGCGGCTGTGCCCGTAGCGGGCTGAACCCCGGCCGGTCGCCGCGCGCGGGGACCGGCCGCCGGTGACCACGGGCGGGCAGCTCAGCCGGGCACCACGGGCGGAAAACGCAGACGACCCGCGAGTCGCTTCCCGGGTGCCGGACGGCACCTCGGGGCCGGTCGGACGTACCGGCGACTCGCGGGTCGGGTGACTGCTTGGGATTGGCCAGCCGCACACGCCTTCGCGTGCGCGTCCGGCATTGCGCGGCTCGCACCCTCGGCCCCGTGGGACGGGGATCGGGTGCGGGCGGGATGCGACGGCGGACGACTAGCCCGCAGTCACCTCACGCGTCCGGATCTTGTACATCGGCCGAACCACCTCCCTTCTCGTGTACCCACACCGTAAGGACGGGCGCGGACCCCTCACAACCGAATTTCCGGCAGGCAACGATTTCGGCGAAGGTGGTGTGGTGCGCGTCACGTTCGAGTTGAATGTTTCGACGTGCGGCTGCCGACCGGCACCGGCCTGCCGCACCGCCACACCTGCCGTACGGCACACACCACGCACACACCACACGCACACGCGCGTACGTGCCACGCACGGCCCTACGCGCGGCGCGCACAGCCACGTCCAGCCTGTCTAGCAGGGGGTGTCCGGTGACCGCTCCACAACGCTCCGACCCCGCCCGTTCGTCGGGTTCCACGGCCGCGTCGGGTGCCGCGGGCCCCGGGAACGGCCCGACCACCAGCCCACCGGCGGGCGCCGCCGATCCCGCCGGCGACGCGCAGACCGCGGGCCACGGCGACTTCGACCTGCTCGCCGCGCTGCTCGACGGCATGGACGCGGCGCTGTGCGCCTTCGACGCCGAGGGCACCGTCACGCACTGGAACCGGGAGGCGGAACGCGTACTCGGCTGGCCACCGGCCGAGGCGATCGGCCGGCGCGGCCTGGCCGGCTGGGCGCTGCGGGCGTCCGACGCGCCCGAGGTGGAGGCGCAGTTGCTGGGCGCGCGGCGCGCGAGCGGTCGCCAGGTGCACGAGTTCGCCCTGGTCACCAAGGGCGGCGGCCGAGTGCTCGTACGGGCCCAGACCGCCCCCGTACCCACCGCGGACGGCGCCGCCGCCGGCGTGTACTGCGCCTTCAGCGAGGTGCACGCGCAGATCGACCTGGAACGGTCGATCGCGCTCAGCGAGGCACTCTTCGACGACGCCTCCTGGGGCGTCGTCCTGGTCGACGCCGACCTGCGCCCCGCGGTGCTCAACGGGCACGCCGCGCGCTCGCTGGGCGCGCCCCGCGCCGAACTCCTCGGCCGCCCGCTCGGCGACCTCATCGACCAGGGCGTGGAGGAGGTCGAGAGCGCGTTCCAACACGTGCTGGCGGAGGGCGCGCCGCCCGAGCCGACCGAGATCTGGGTGACGGTACGGGGCGAGCGCGCGGCCGTCGGCCAGCCGCCGCAGCGCCGCTGTTGGCGCAGCGGCTTCTTACGGCTGGCCTCGCCGCTCACCGAGGAGGCGGTGCCGCTGGGCGTGGCGTGGATCTTCCGCGACGTCACCGAGGCCAAGCGGGCCGAGCAGGAGAGCGCCCGGATGCGGTTCCGGAGCAACCAACTGCACCGGGCCGCCCGCGCCGCCGCCGAATGCGAGGACCCCTTCGAGGCGGCCACCGTCTACCTCGACTTCGCCCTGGCCGGCTTCGCCGACCACGCCCTGATCGACCTGGTCCGCGAACCGTCCCCGAGCCGGTGGGGCGGGCCCACCGGACAGCGCGGCTCCGACGGTGCCGGCCGTGTGGGCCGTGGTGACGGTAGCGGTAACGGCAGTGGCGACGGCAGCGGTAACGGCGTCACCGCGGGTGCTGTTGGTGCTGCTGCCGGTGGTGGCGGTACCGCTGGTGGCGCCGGTGCGGGGCCCGCGGCCTCGGGCGGGAACGTTACGGGTGGTGCCGAGCGGTTCGGCGATGCCGCTGGGGTGGCAGGTGCCACGGGGAGGGAAGGTGTCGCCGGTACGGGCGATGCCGTCGGTGTGGGGGAGGCCGGGGCAGCGGACGCCGGGCCGGCCGGCTACCCGCCACCCGGGTACGGCTCATCGGGCCATGGCACATCCGGCCACGGAATCCCCGCTCACGATGCGTCCGGCCAGGATGCGTCCGGCCACGACGCCGCCGCGCACGACGCCGCCGCGCACGGCGCGCCCGACCACGGCGCGGCAGGCCCCCACCCCGCCGGGGACGGCGCCGCGCTCATCGGCGGGCCCTCCAGCCTGCCGGACCGGCCACCGATCGCGCTGGTCAGAGTGGTGGCGGCACCCGCGGGCGCGGCCACCGGAGCCGGCCCGAGCACCCCGCTCAGCACCGCGGACGGCATCCCGGTGGCGTACGTGCCGGGCCACCCCGCACTCCAGGCCGCCGACCGCTGCGGCTCGGTGCGCGCCAGCGCGGGCCGTACCGACGAGGAGGGCTGCCTCCAGTGGGCGGCGGCGCGCAAGTGGCCCGGCGGCACGGTGCACGGCCTGTGCGCGGTCCTCCGCAGCCGGGGCCGCACCCTGGGCGTGGCCTCGTTCCTCCGCGGAACCAGCCGCCGCGCGTTTGACCGTACGGACGCGGCGTACGCGGAAGACGTGGCGGTGCGCGTCGCAGCCGCCATCGACCTGGCCCAGCAACTGCGGTAGCGCGGGGCCGGCCCGCCGGCCGCTCAGTGCCGGTAGAAGATCCGGTCCCCGTACTCCGTCATCACGCGCCCGTTCCACTCGTGGCCGCCGTCGACGTTGCCGGAGCGCAGCAGCGGCGGGTCGATGCCGCGCGCCACCAGTTCGCCGGCGGCTGCCGCCAGCATCGCCTGCATCAGCGCACTGGTCACCACGGTGGACGCCGGGGCGAACGGCGCGGCCACGCCGTCGGCCGTCAGCTCGGCGTCACCCACCGCGATCTTGCTGTCCAGGACCAGGTCGCAGTGGTCCTTGAGGAAGGTGCCCGAGGCGTGCCGCGACTTGGTCTCCGCCGCGTACGCCACCGAGGTCACGCCGATCACCTTCAGCCCCAGCGCCCGGGCGTTCTGCGCCATCTCGACGGGCAGCGAGTTCCGACCGGAGAGCGAGATGATCACCAGCAGGTCGCCGGCGACCGCCGGGCTGGTGTCGAGCACCGCGCCGGCCAGCCCGTCTACCCGCTCCAACGCGCTGCCCAGCGTCGCCGGCACCACGTCGACGCCGATCACGCCCGGCACCTGGAGCAGGTTCATCAGGGCGAGCCCGCCCGCGCGGTAGACCACGTCCTGCGCCGGCAGCGAGGAGTGCCCGGCACCGAAGGCGAACAGCCGCCCGCCCGCCTGCACGGTGTCCGCGATCAACGCGCCCGCCTCGGCGATCGGCCCGACACCCTCGTCACGTACGGTGCGCAGCAGGGCGATGGCGGCATCCAGGTACCGCTCGGCCAACTCGGCAGGGACTGACCGCGTGCTCTCGCTCATCGACGAGGGGCCCTTTCCTTCGTTTTTATTTCGTTATTCGGCTGTTATTGCCACGGTGAGCGAGAGGTTTTTCGCTCTTTTCTGGCATCGGCTATCACGCGCCGGACGTGCGTGGCGCGGATCACGTTGCGGTCTGGACCAGTGCCCTGTCAATACGTCGTACGCCGTTGACCCTGCTCGATGGCGGGAGCGAGCCCCGGTTGTCCGCGGGATGCGTCAGAATTGAGTCCAGGGCCACCGCACGACACATCGAGGGGCACGCACATGTCCGGTTTGATCGATACGACGGAGATGTATCTCCGCACCATCCTGGAGCTCGAAGAAGAAGGTGTGGTCCCGATGCGCGCCCGGATCGCGGAGCGGCTCGACCAGAGCGGCCCCACGGTCAGCCAGACGGTGGCGCGGATGGAGCGCGACGGGCTGGTGACGGTGGCCGGCGACCGTCATCTGGAGCTGACCGACGAGGGTCGTCGCCTGGCCACGCGCGTGATGCGCAAGCACCGGCTCGCCGAGTGCCTGCTCGTCGACGTCATCGGCCTGGAGTGGGAGCAGGTGCACGCGGAGGCGTGTCGCTGGGAGCACGTGATGAGCGAGGCGGTGGAGCGCCGCGTGCTGGAGATCCTGCGGCACCCCACCGAGTCGCCGTACGGCAACCCCATCCCCGGCCTCGAAGAGCTCGGCGAGTCGGCCGAGGTCGACCCGTTCCTGGACTCCGGCATGGTGAGCCTGTTGGAGCTGGAGCCCGGTTCGGAGGGCAAGACCGTGGTGGTGCGCCGGATCGGCGAGCCGATCCAGACGGACCCCCAGCTCATGTACACGCTGCGGCGGGCCGGGGTGCAACCCGGCGCGGTCGTCAGCGTGACCGAGTCGGCGGCCGGCGTCATGGTCGGCAGCAGCGGCGAGGCGGCCGAGCTGGAGTCCGCCATCGCCTCCCACGTCTTCGTGGCCAAGCGCTGACACCGCCGTAGGGCCCAGACCGTAGGACCCACAGGGCGCCGGCCCCCCTCCGCGGGGCCGGCGCCCTTCGCGTGCGTGCGCGCGTGCCCGCGGGCGGCCCCGCGCCGAGACACTGCCGTACGGGCCCGCTGGCCGGGCCCCTCCCGCCTTCTGCCCCCCGCCCGTACGCGCGCGTGCCGCGGGCGGTGTGGTGTGGTGATGCGGACGATGCGCGGTGTCGGAGCGCCCGTGGGGAGCGCGGCGCGGGTACGGGCGCACGGGGACGGCCCCGCGCCGCACGGCGGTGAGCCGAAACCGGTACCGCAGTTCCCCTGCTCACCTGCGGCAACACGGTTTTCCCGGCCCGGAGTTGGGGGAAACCACGCGCCCGCGCGCGCGGCGTGCCACCCTGTCGCTGACGCATACGCGTGCAGGTGCGCTGAGAGCCGGTGGGAGTGGGGCACGCGGGCCCACCGCCGGCGTCTCCCGGGGCTGGGGAGGTGGGCCGGATGGGCCCGTCACGTACGAGGGGCGCCACCGCGCGAAGAACGCCGAACGCCGGCCGCATGGCCTTGCCCCGGGGTCGCTCGGCGGCTGCTTCGGGCCCGGGCGGGCCCGGTTCGCGTACGGACCGGGCCGGCGGGTGTGGCCGGGCCCGCGGGCGTACGGGCCGCCGCCCGGTGGTGCGTGGTCGCGGGGCCGGGGGCCTGGCGGTAGGTGGCTGTGGGGCCCGGGGCGGGGCCCGGTGCGCTGGCGGGGAGCTGGCGGCAGGGGCGGCGTCGGGCGCGGGGCGCGCCACCCGCGATCGGGACGGTCGGTGGTGCGTCACCAGCGATCGGGACGGTCGGCGCGGCGGGGGTGGCCGGTGCGGCCAGTGGGGCGGGGGTGGCCGGCGTGACGAGGGCGGGCGAGGTGGCCGGGGCCGGCAAGGCGGCCACCGCGGTGGGGGCGACCGGCGAGGTCAGAGCGGACGGACCGGCCGGGGCGGGCGGGTCGGTCAGGGCGGGCGGGGCGGTGACAGCGCCAGGGGCCCGGCGGCCGAAGCCGCCGGGGCCCTGCCTCCCCGTTCCCCTGTGGCGACCTGGAGCCCCGAGCTCTCAAGGTCGACCGCGGCGGACTCCCTTCCCCGAGCAGTCCGCCCCCGTGTAGCTGTCTCCCCTCGGCAGCGGCTGACAATCCCCGCGACCAGTCACCCGAACGAGGGGTGTTCGCGCCGATAGCCACTTGTTCGAATAAAGGTTCGATACTGTGGGGCTGCTCTAGGGAGGGATGGAGGTGCCGGGACACATGGTGCGGCGCACGGACGTGACGGGGGCCGCGGGCGTGCGGCTCGCCGCGTGGGAGTTCGCCGATCCGCCCAAGGCGGAGAGCGGCGCCGAGCAGGCGCCCGGCGTGTTGTTACTGCACGGGCTGATGGGCCGGGCCGCGCACTGGGCGGAGACCGCCCGCTGGCTCTCCACCCGCCACCGGGCCGTCGCCCTGGACCAGCGGGGCCACGGCCGCAGCGACAAGCCCGCCGACGGCCCGTACACCCGCGAGGCGTACGTGGCGGACGCCGAAGCCGCCGTCGAGCAGCTCGGCCTCGGCCCGGCCGTCCTCATCGGGCACTCGATGGGCGCCCTGACCGCCTGGCAGCTCGCGGCCCGCCGCCCCGACCTGGTGCGCGCCCTGGTCATCTGCGACATGCGGGCCTCCGCGCTGGGGGCCGCGTCGCAGCACGAGTGGTCGGACTGGTTCGCCTCGTGGCCGGTCCCCTTCGCCACGCTGGCCGACGTCCGCAGGTGGTTCGGCGAGGACGACCCGACGCTTGAGCGCCCCAGGTCCACCCGCGGCGACTTCTACGCCGAGGTGATGTCGGAGTGCGCCGACGGCTGGCGGCCGGTCTTCTCCCGCCGTCAGATGCTGATGGCCCGTGAGACCTGGGTGCACGACGCGCACTGGGAGGACCTCGCCCTGGTGCAGTGCCCCACCCTGGTCGTGCGCGGCCTGGACGGCGAGTTGGGCCGCGCGGAGGCCCAGGAAATGGTCCGCGTCCTACCCCGCGGCATATACGCCGAGGTCCCCGACGCCGGCCACCTCGTCCACTACGACCAGCCCGACGACTGGCGACGCGTGGTCGAACCCTTCCTGGCGGCCGAACTCCTGGGGTGATGCCGGGGGCGGGGATTCGTGGGGTGGGGATTCGTGGGGCGGCCGTCCCGGCCGACACGCCTGCCACGTGCGACGCGGCGCCGTTGCCGCCGTGTCGCTGCTGCTGGCGCGCCGCCGTCGCCCCGACCGCAGCAGGAGCCGTTGCCGGCACCGGAGTTGCCCGGCCACGGAGCCGTACGCAATCGCCGCGACCGCCGCCACCCCGCGCGCGACCGCCAACACGCGGGGCGCCGGCAAGCGTCCGCCGGCCGGCCCCGTATCCAGCCCGTGTGGCCCATCTCATCGTGGCGTGGTCCGGGACTCGCTTGCCAGGCGGGAAACGCCTCTCGGATCATCAACCGCATGTACCGCGAACGCCCGTCCAAGGTCTGGACCCTGATCTGCCTCTCCGTCTACGTCGTGGGCGTCGCCTGGATGGGCGTGGACTCGCTGCCCGACGACCTGGGGGCGTGGCTCGCGGTCTCGGCGCTCTTCCTGCTCCTGCTCTTCGCCTTCACCAGCGTCCCGATCTCCAAGTACTTCTACAACCGCATCGACATCGACCCCACCACCCTGCGCGTCGGCCGCGAGCGGCTGCCGCTCGCCGACCTCGACGCGGCATCGGTGGCCGCCGCACTGCACCTGGCGCAGCAGCCACCGGGGCGCCCGTTCGCCGCGGCCCGCGCCGCCCAGCAGTCGGTCCGGAGCGAGCCCCGCCTGGTGGGCGGCGGTTGGGCCGTCCCGATGGGCATGGACAGCGTCGTCATCGCCACCCGACGCGGACAGGGCCTGAGCATCCCCACCCGCGACCCCCAGGCGTTCCTGACGGCCCTCACCCAGGCGCTCGCCGCCCAACCCGCGGCCTGACGCGCCCGCCGTACGCACTCCCCGTACGCGCGACCGCCGGGGGCGGACAACGCGAACGCGCTGCCCGCCCCCGGCGACGTCGAGCGGGAGCCGGGGCCGGGGACGGCTCAGGCGGACTCGGTGGGCAGCCCGGCCTCCACCCAGTCCTGGATGCCCTCGCGGTACTTGCGGACGTTGGTGTAACCGAGCGCGGTGAGCCGGTCGGCGACCTGGCCGCTGTTGGGGCACGCCGTGTTGGAGCAGTACGTGACGATCGCGGCGTCGCGATCAGGGAGCAGCGCGGACGCCTGCGCATCGACGTCGGCCCGTACGAGCGCGACGGCGCCGGGCAGGTGCCGCGCTTCGTACTGCGCCCCGCCGAGGGTGTCGAGGACGGTCACGCTGCCCGCGTCGATGGCCTGGCGGAGTTCGTCGCGGGTGATGAGTGCGGTCATGGCAATGCCCTCCCAAGGAAATCGGACTATAGTCCGGTTGTGGCTCATGACGTTAACGGACCGCAGTCCGGTTCTGCAATCCCGCTGGAACTCCTGCGCACCCGACCCCCCAAGGAACGGACCGACGCGGCCCGCAACCGCGCCGCCGCGCTGGACGCCGCCGCCCGCCTCTTCGCCGAACACGGCGTGGACGGCGTCTCGATGGACCAGGTGGCAGCAGCCGCCGGCGTCGGCAAGGGCACCCTCTTCCGACGCTTCGGCGACAAGTCCGGGCTGGCCGTCGCCCTGTTGGACGCCCGCGAGCGAGTGCTCCAGGAGGCGATCCTGTCCGGCCCGCCCCCGCTGGGCCCCGGCGCGCCGGACGACGAGCGGCTGGCTGCCTTCATCGACGCCTACTTCGACTACCTGCTGGAACACCTGGCCCTGGTCCGGATGTCGGAGGTGGCGACGCCCGGCGCCAGGTACCGCATCGGCGCGTACCGGTTCTGGCACCGCCACACCACGATCCTGCTCGGCGCCACGCCCGACCCCGAACACACCGCCCATGCCCTGCTCGCCGCCCTCTCCGCCGAACACGTGGCCGCCCTCCTGCCCGAGCTCGGCGAAGAACGCATGCGGGCCGGCCTCATCCGCCTCGCCCGCACGGCCCTGCACCCCGTGGCCCCTGGGCGCCCGGTGGACCGGTGAGCGGCAGCGGCGCCGCTGCTCACTGGCCGGCCGCCGGCCGCTGACCGGTGGCCCGTACGCCGCCCGTCGGCCGGCTCGCCCGTCGGCCCGTACGCCACTGCCGAGCGTCGCGTCCTACCCGAATGCCGCTCGCCCCGGGCCAAAACGCCGTCCCCGGGCCCGTACGCGGCCACACCGCCTCACGGTCCCGCTGCCCCGCTGCCCACCGACTCGCACGGAACCGCCGCCCACGCCCCACCCCACGCTCCACGGCCCCCGGAATGTCACCCTCCGGGAGCCGTGGGAACCACCGTCCACCCCCGTGCCGTGAATGCCGACGGACGGCCCGGTACGCCACGGGCAACGCACGGCGCCGAGTTATCCACAGGCCGCCGGATGCGTGACGTACCCAGCAGATAGCCTCGGTGGCAGCCGAGTGAGACCGGCGCAGCGCCGCGAACGGGGAGGAAGGCAGCCATGCGTGTCCTGGTGACGGCAGTGCGGGCGGGGGCCGAACCCCAGGACGTACTGGTCACGGCCGACGATGCGGCGACGGCCGACGACGTGGCCGGGGCGCTCACGGCCGAGTTCGCCCCCCAAGGCGCACGCCGGGCCACCACCCCGACCGGCAAGGTCGTCTCGCTCGCCTGGTCCGCCGAGGCGTCACCCGCCGGCGCGCCCCAGGCCCCGGGGCCCGGCGGGGCGCCGACGCTGTGGGCGGACGGCCGCCGGTGCCACCCGGCCGACCGCGCGAGCTCCGTCCTCCGCGACGGCATGCGGATCTCGATCGACGACGCGATCGGCCCGCTGCTCCGCGCCGGCGAGCCCACCGGCCGGTTCGAACTGCGGGTGGCCGCGGGGCCCGGCGCAGGCCGCGTGGTGCGGCTGGCTGCCGGCGTGGCCACCATCGGCAGCCACCACACCTGCACGCTGGCCGCCCCCGACCCCGGCCTGCCGCCGGCCGCAGCCAGGATCACGGTGCACGCCGACGGCACGGTGCGGGTCACCCCGCACCCCGAAGCCACCCTGCTGCTCGACGACGAGCCCCTGACGGGCGAGCAGGACTGGCCGCGCGGCGGCGTGTTGCGGGCCGGCGACTCCCTGTTCGTCCTGGACGAACCAGCCGAACCCGACGCACACCTGGCAGCCACCGGCGAAGGCGGCCTGGCGTACAACCGCCCGCCCAGGCTCTCGCCGCTGCGCCCGCGCGCCCGCCTGGTGGTGCCGGCGCTGCCCGGCAAGGCCGAGTCCTCCCGGTTCCAGATCCTGTCCTCCCTGGTGCCGCTGCTCTTCGGCCTGATCATGTACTTCGTCACCAAGCAGATCTACATGCTGCTGTTCTGCCTGATGAGCCCGCTGATGATGGTGGGCCAGTGGGTCAGCGACACCCGGTACGGGCGCAAGCAGCACCGCAAGTCCATGAAGCAGTACAAGGCCGAGATGGCCGAACACGCCGTGGCCCTGCGCGAGGTGGGCAAGGACGACCAGCGCAACCGCCGCACCGCCCACCCCGACCCCGCCGAGGTGCTGCTCTTCGCCACCGGCCCGCGGCGCCGGCTGTGGGAGCGCCGGATCACCGACCCGGACGCCATGCAACTGCGCCTGGGCGTGGCCGACCTGCCCGCCGACATCGAGCTGGTCATGGCCCGCGGCGGCGGTTACGACGAGGAGCGGCCCGAGCCGCCCGTCATCAACGACGTACCCGTCCCGCTGGCCTACGGCGAGCTGGGCGTGGTCGGCATCGCGGGCGACCGCGAGCGGGCGCTCGCCACGGCCCGATGGCTCGCCGTCCAGGCCACCGCCCTGCACAGCCCGCGCGACCTGTCCCTGGTCGTGCTCTGCGACAACGCCACCGCCGGCGCCGACTGGGGCTGGGCGCACTGGCTGCCGCACACCGCACCCCAACAGGGCCAGGACTGCGTGGCCCTGCTCGGCTCGGACTCCGAGACGGTGGCCCGCCGCGTCAACGAACTCCTCGTCGAGCTCGACCGGCGCAAGGCCGCGGCCCAACACCACAACGCCCTGGGCGCGCTGCGCCCCGACCCGTACGTCCTCGTCCTGTTGGACGGCGCCCGGCTGCTGCGCCGCATGCCCGGCGTCCCGCAACTCCTCCAGGAGGGCCCGCGGCACGGCATCTTCGCGCTCTGCCTGGACGCGGACGAGCGGCTGCTGCCCGAGGAGTGCCGCACCGCCCTGTGCTGGACGCCCGACTCGGCCACCCGCGCCCACCTGCGCGGCTCCGGGCTGGAGTCGATGGGCCCGGTCCTGGTCGACCAGGTGACCGAGGGCTGGTGCGAACTGGTCGCCCGCTCGCTCGCGCCGGTGCGCGACGTCAGCCGCGACGACGCCGACAGCGCCCTGCCCACCGCGGCCAGACTGCTCTCCCTGCTCGGCATGCCCGACCCCACGGGCGCCGACATCGAGCGCGTGTGGCGGGCCGGCGGGGCCACCACGGCCGCCCCCATCGGCATCGCCGCCGACGGCCCGTTCGTCCTCGACATCCGGCGCGACGGCCCGCACGCCCTGGTCGCCGGCACCACCGGCGCGGGCAAGTCCGAACTGCTCCAGACGATCATCGCCTCGCTCGCCGTCGCCAACCGCCCGGACGCCCTCAACTTCGTCCTCATCGACTACAAGGGCGGCAGCGCCTTCATGGACTGCGCCCGGCTGCCGCACACCGTCGGCATGGTCAGCGACCTGGACGCGCACCTCACCGAGCGGGCGCTCGCCTCCCTCGCCGCCGAACTGCACCGCCGCGAAGAGATCCTGTTCAACACCGGCACCAAGGACATCGAGGACTACAACGACACCCGCAGGCTCCAGCCCGAACTGGAGCCGATGCCGCGGCTCGTGCTGATCATCGACGAGTTCGCCTCGCTCGTCGCCGAACTGCCCGACTTCATCGCCGGCCTGGTGGACATCGCACGCCGGGGCCGTTCCCTCGGCGTGCACCTGGTCCTCGCCACCCAGCGCCCGGCCGGCGTGGTCAGCGCCGACATCCGGGCCAACACCAACCTGCGGATAGCCCTGCGCGTCACGGACGGTTCCGAATCGTCCGACGTCATCGACGCCCCCGACGCCGGCGCCATCTCCAAGGCGACGCCCGGCCGCGCCTACGTGCGATCCGGCGCCCAGTCGCTGGTCGGCGTGCAGTCCGCGCGCATCGGAGGGCGCCGCCCCAGCACCGGGCAGGTCGGCCCCAAGGCCACCGTGCTGGCCCTCACCCGGTCCGCGTACGGCCGCCCGATGCCCCGGCCCGTGGAACCCGACGACGACGGCACCATGGTCACCGACCTCGCCGTGCTCGTCGACGCCGTCCGTGGCGGCGCCGCGGCCATGGCCTTCCCGCCGCCGCGCAGCCCCTGGCTGCCGCCGCTGCCGGACCAGGTCAGCCTCGCCGAACTGCCCGCGACCGGCTCCGGGCAGGCCGGTGGCGACGTGGCGCCCGCCCCGTTCGGCCTCACCGACCTGCCCGCCGCGCAGTCCCGGGCGGCGTACGCGCTGGACCTCGTCGACGGCGAGCACACCCTGCTGATCGGCGGCCCGCGCTCGGGCCGCTCCACCGCGCTGCGCACCCTCGCCGGCTCGCTGGTGCACGGCACCTCACCGGCCGACGTGCACGTCTACGCCGTTGACTGCGGCTCCAACGCCCTGCTTCCGCTGGTCACCCTGCCGCACGTGGGCGCGGTCGTCACCCGTGACCAGCCCGACCGGGTGCGGCGCCTCATCGACCGGCTGCTCGCGGAGATCTCCCGCCGCCAGCAGATGCTGGCCCTCCAGGGCGCGTCCAGCGCGGCCGAGCAGCGCGCCGCCGCGGCGCCCGAAGAGCGACTGCCGTGGATGGTCCTCCTCGTGGACGCGTGGGAGGGCTTCATATCGACCTTCGAGAGCTACAACTACGGCCAGCTCATCGAGGCCATGCAGCGCATCTTCCGGGAAGGCGCCGCGGTCGGCCTGCGCGTGGTCATGTCCGCCGACCGCAGCGGCCTCACCGGCCAGGTCGCCTCCGTCTTCGGTGAGCGGCTGGTGCTGCGGCTGGCCGACCCCAGCGACTACACCACGGCGGGCTTCCGTGCCAAGGACGTCCCCAAGCACATGCCGCCAGGCCGGGCGCTGCGGCTGGCCGACAACGGGGTGGAAGAGACCCAACTCGGTCTGCTCGACCCGGACCCCTCGGGTCAGGCGCAGGTCGCCGCGTTGCGCCGGATCGGAGCCGCGGCCAGCGAGCGGCAGCCGCGCCTGCCCAGGTCGCTGCGGCCCATGCGGGTCGACGCGCTGCCCACCCGCATCAGCACGCACGACGCCCTCGCCCTCGATCCCGAGTTCGCCGCGCCCTCCCCGCTGTGGACGCTGCTCGGCGTCGGCGGGGACGAACTCCAGCCCGTCGGCGTCGACCTCCGCGAGACCGGCCCCGGCATCGTCATCGCCGGGCCCCCGAAGTCGGGCCGCTCGACCATGCTGCTCGGCGCCGCCCGCGCGCTGCTGCGGCAGCGCACCCCCCTCGTCCTCATCACGCCCCGCCGGTCGCCGCTGCGCGACCTGGCCGGCACCGAGGGCGTCCTCGGCGTGCTCGGCGGGGACGCCAAGGCGGAGGACCTGGAGGAGCTGACCGAGCGGGCCGCCGGCCCGTACGTCGTCCTCGTCGACGACGCGGAGTTGCTGTACGACGAGCCGCTCGACGACGCGTTGGAGTCGGTCCTGCGCAGCGGCATGGACGGGGACCACGGGGTGGTGGCGGCGGGTACGACCGACACCCTCTCGTCGCAGTACCGGGGATTCGTGACCGAGGCCCGGAAGACGCGCAACGGCGTGCTGCTGACGCCACAGAGTTCGTCCGACGGCGAATTGTTCAACATACGGCTGCCGGCGAATAGCAACACCGGCGCCCCAGGTAGCGGATTGTTGATACGTGGTGGCGGAATGATGCCCATTCAGGGCGTCATCGACGAATGATCACACGCGTGCCGTACGCCGTACCGCGGGGTTCGTACGGCGGGCGACGCAGCGTCATGAAAGGGGCGCCGTGTGCCGCGATTCCACCCGCACGTCTCTGAGCGTGAGAATTGCATGACTATGGGGCGCCCACCGATGCGGTGGACGCCCCATTGCGCAGCAACGCACGCACTGCCTGGCAGTGCGTCGATCAGGTCGCGCGCTCGATGTTGTCGTGGCTCGTCTTGGCCGACTTGCTGGCGCTGTGCAGCGTTTCCACGAACTTGTCGAACGTCGGCTTCACGTTGGACCACTCGTCGCGGAAGCTGTTGGCCTTCGGGCCCTTCCAGTAGCTTTCGCTGCCAGTCGTCTTGGTGTTCAACGCCTTGACGAGGGCGGCGAGCTCACCGGCCTTCTTGTCGAAGTCCTCGTACAGCGACTTGAGCTTCTCAAGACTTGCACCGCGGTCCATATCGGACATGGCGATCCTCCCCGTGTGGCAGAAGCAGACGGACACTCCGTCCGCACGCTTGGACGCTACCGCACCCCCCGTCCATCGGGTAACCGCCATCGGCCCTTGTAACGGACCTGATGCAATGCCAGACAGCAGCTATCCGAGCCCATCGAAGACCGGGTGTGTACGGCTATGCTGAAGTCGTCGTGTGATAGGGGGAAGAGTGGCATGGCTGACCCGGAAATCGAGAATCTCACCAAGCGGGCGACGCAGCTCAGGTCGCTGGCCGACCACATTGATTCACTGGTCACAAAGCCCAAGACGCACAGCACCACACAGATGAAGAAGTGGGCGGGACCCAACGCCGACAAGGTGCGCGGCGACCTGAACTCATGGCATACGAAGTGCACGACAGTTGCCACCAAACTGCGCGAAATGGCGACTCAGTGTGACAAGAGCGCCGAAAATGCAAGAAAGCCAAAAGACAAGTGAGCCGGCCGGGCTGCTGAGTTCACGGGGAGAACTGAGGAACATGCCTTCTTACGACAGCTCAAGGGCGCGCTTCCGGCTGGCCGACCGGCATATGGCCGTCTTCGCCCATCTGGTGGACGGCGAAACCCCGGTCGACGAACTATGGGAATCGCTAACGGAGTTGCAGGCCATCGGCCTGGTCGGCGAAGAAGGCGAACTGGCCCCCGTACTCGCCCCGCTGCTGACCACCATGGCCAATCCCATGCTGCTCCTCACCGTCGAAGTGACCGGAGCACACGGCACGTTGAACCACGGCATCATGGTCGGCCAGGACGACGTCATTGCGCATGAGGGCTGGCCCGGCGAAGAGGAATCCGAGTACGTCCCCATCGACGCGACGACCATCATCTGGGAACTCGCCCGCATGGTCCATCTGATGCGCGGCGACGCCGAGGACTTCGAAGTCGCCAGCATCGAAACGACGATGGGCGTGCTCGATGCCGCGTTCAGCGCACTCGACGAGGCGCAGAACGACGAGGAGAAGGCCATCGAATTGACGCGCAAGGCGCTGATCGAAACGGGTGGCCTCAAGGAGAGCGAAGCCATCGCGTTGAGCGACCTCGTGCTGAGCATGAATTCGATGTGGCGCATCACCTCCGTCTGGGACGGAAACCACGAGGGCGAGCGCTCGGCGATGGTGCGGGCCCTCGCCGTCTGGGACTGCGGGCCGCGCGGCTACTGGGTGCGGGAAAAGCCCGAGGAACCCATTCTGGAAGGCCAGGTGGGCCCTGACAGCGCCTTGAAGCTCGTCCGCGTCTCACCGGGCCGGGTCTGGGAGCGCATCACCAACCTGCTGCCCGACAAGAACGAACTCGCCGAGCCGGTCCCCGCCCCGTAGCGACGCGCTGCTCCCGCGCCAAGGCGCGGCCCCGTGACGCTCCGCCTGCCCCGCGTACGGATCGCCGTGCGCGGGGCAGCGGCGGCCTGGCCGGCGGCACGGGGGCCCTTTACGTCGCGGCACGCGAGGCGACGGAGGGCCGGGCACGGGCAGACGTGACCGGACGTGCGGCGCTGCGGTGCTGGCACGACCGGGCGACGCCGGCGCGGGTGCAGCCCGGCTGCGGGGCGCCGCCACGGCCAGGTGACGGCGCCGGCAGCCGTGGCGGGCGGCGGCCCCGCGGGCGCGCCGCGGCGAGTCGCCCGTCAGACGCCCCCCGCGGATGGCCGCCGCGTCAAAACCAGTTCTTCGGATTGAGTTTCTTGGCGACGCTCTTGCCCTTGTTGACGGCGGCCGAGCCCCATTCCTTGGCCTTCCGCCCCGTCCACTTGGCGGCGTTCGCCGCGCCCTTCTTCACATCGTCCCAGTGCTCCACGACCTTGGCGCCGACATAGATCCCGCCGAAGACGACGGCGGCACCGATCGTGTACGGGTTGGGCGCCACCATGGAAGCGGTCAGCGAGGCGTTGAAGCCGACTTCGGCGACGTCCGCGACATACCCCGCGCCATTGCGTTGGAACGCCTTGACTGGATTGCCCTGGGATATGACGTTGGCCGCGCTGAACCCGGTGGAGGCCACACCACCGACCAGGCCGAGCCCGCGCAGTGCACCCGACACCTTCCCGGCCCCGGCCAGCCCCTTGACCAGCGCGGTGCTCCGGGACCAACCGGCGGCCCGGCCCCGGGTCGCGATGTTCTTGGTGACCTTGTAGAGGCTGGCATTGGCGGCCCGGGTGACGGGCTGGCCCGAATGGGTGAGCCCGGCGAAGCGCGCGGCGAGCGTGTCGGAGCCGACGATCGCATTGATGGCCTTGTTGGCGGTCAGCCCGCGCCATATCGGCGAATTCATGAACGGCAGACGGCGGGCGGCGTCGAAAAGCTGGCCGGTGCGGTCGGCGATCATGCCGGAAGTCCCGGGAACCCTGTTCGCCCACTGGGACAGCTTGCTCGGCAGCCAGCTCCCCGGAGCGCTCAGCGAACGTATCGGAAGCTTCATGCGGATGAGCTTTCCGCCCCACTGCTGTACGCGTCCGTTGCTGCTGCCACGCATGGCCACGCCGATACGGGTCTTCCAGGCCCGCAGCGGACCACGGGCCATGGAATTGCCCACCAGCACCTTGGTGAGGGCAGCGGACTGGATGGTGATCACGGCGGCGGTCCCATTGACCGATTTCCAGTCGCCGTAGAGGCCGATCATGGTTTGAATCGTGGCCTCGTGCGGCGCGAGGCCCGGGATCTTTCCCACGGCGTGCGCCTTGATGCGGTCCAACCAGTCGGCCAGCGACTCGTTCGACTGTCGCTCAAAGACCTTGGCCTTCGGGTCATCGCTCGCCGCCACGGAATTGGCGAGCAAGAGGGCGTCGGGGGTCAGCCCCTCGCCCTTGTACTTCTTCAGTTCCTCGTCGGTGAAACCGGCCCACCGCAGGCCGGCTTCGGGGTCGCCGTCCTCCAAGCGCGCAATGGCGGCGCGCTTGCGCAGGTCGGAGCCCGAATCCCGCACCCAGGACGACATCGGCTTGAGCGCGGCCAGCCTGTCGGTCACCCCCAGTGTGGAGGCCCGGGTGAAGGCCTCGCGGAGTTTGTCGTCGACGCCGCCCTTACCGTCGATGAGTTTGGCCAGTTGCTCTAGGTCTCCCGGATTGACATTGCGCATGATGCGCTCCCCCGTACTCGTACGTGCACGTGCCCCAGATGCCGGCGTGCGCCGCGTGACGACCGGTTCGCCGCCCCGCATGATGACGCGCTCGCTCCTGGTGATTCGTCCTTGGTGTTTCGTCTTGGTGATGCGTCCTAGCGGTCGCCCAGCAAGGCGAAGGCGAAGGCCAGCCGGCGGTCGATCCAACCGACCCGCACCGTCACCGACTTGCTGCCCTGCGAGACCATGACCACCTTGCCGTCCGACCGCCATTCGAGCGTCCGCTCACGCGACTCGGAATGGTCGCTCTCCTCCGCGCCCAGGGAGGTCACCGCTGATTTGAGCGCCCCGAAGACGACCTTGCTGACGCCGTTCTCCACGATGTCCTTGGTGTCTCCGCTGGCCCATTGATTACGGCCGATGATTTCGGGGTGACCGACCTGTTCCATCCGCCAAGTGTGTTTGAACATCCGCTTGGTGGGTGGAATGCGGGTGATGGTGCCGATGAGTTCGCCCCGAGCGTCGATGACACGGTGCTGGCGCTCGCCGTCGGTTTCCGCGGCGCTGTCCAGCGCGCAGAGCAGTCGCTCGCCCGCCTCGTCCTCGTACAGGCACGGCCCCGTGACACCGGGTGGGGCGGAAACCGCGGCGGGTGCGCAGTACGCGCACGGCGCGTACACCCGGTAGTTCTTCCCGCCGGACGGGACGCGGATGGCCCGCGGACCGCGCACGGAACGCTTCCGGTGCGGGGTTACGGGCCGCTCCACGCCGCCGATCGTGAATTCCCCGACGTTCTTCCAGTCGACGGCCGGGACCGGAGGCTCCTTCCCGCCCGCACCCTTGCCGAACGCCACTGCGATCCCCTCCCGCTTTTCCCTACCGGCCATCCTGCGAACGAAGCTGCGTGGCCCCGTTGGTGGATGGGCCGGGCGGGCTTCTTGGAGAGCATGCTGTCACAGGTGTGCGGGGAGGAAGCTGGCAGCGGAAGCCGCCTATCCATACGGTGGAATCGGCAACTAGGTGTAACTAGCAGGCTGCCAAGTGTCGCGGAGATTGGGGATCTTGAGGAAGGTGTGCCGAAAGGGGTGGAGCAAGGGAAGTGTTTGATATCGGCGTGGCATGTGACGGAAAGGCGCGGTGTTCCGCTGTTCCGTGAATATGTCCTTGCAGCGCACGAGTTAGGGGATTTTGTCGCCCATGGCGGCTGGGCCTGGGCGGAATCTTCGGCGCGGGGTGGGCTCGTCCTCCGGCTATGCGACCCCGCCGTCGGAACTGCGTTGCAGGAAGGTGAAGGGCGCCGAGATCACGGCCCCACTGAGTGTCAGTGAAGAGGTGTCGACGGCTTCGAAGAGGAGGGCGAAGGCCATGTCGGTGGCGTCGGCGGAGCCGGTCACCACGCCGGCGGACACGTGCGTGTCGGCCGCTTCGTCGACCTGCCGGCCCGGCCCGACGACGATCCGTACGCCATCCCGACGCAATTCGGAGGACTTCCCCAGGCCGAGCGAGGTGTACGTGTAGTGGCGTTCTCCCTGCGTCAACTGGAGCGCACGTGCCCTCCGCCGCAGCCCTCGCGCGTTGTACGCGACGTCCACCCGTTCGCCGCCGATGTACATGTACGGGTCGTCCAGCGTGGGCATTCCGGGCCCCCGCCCCCGGAACAGCCCGTCGGGAAATCCGTCGCCGTACAGCCGGGCCTGGCCAATCTTCTCCTTGCTGGACTTGGTGAGTTCGTAGTGCACCGTCACCGTGCCGAAATCCCCGACGGGGCCTGACCACCCCGTACGGTCCGGGTGCGAGAAGGGTGTGAGTTCAAAGGAGAATGACGACATGTCCGCGCCCTCCGGTACGGGGTCGGGGAAGGGGTGCGCTTCCCATGGGTGATCGGTGTGCTGCCTAGAACCAGTTCTTCGGATTGACCTTCTTGCCGAGGTCCTTTGCCTTGTTGACTGCGCCGTCCTTGAGGTCCTTGGCCTTGTTTCCCACCCAGCCGGCGGCCTTCGACGCCCCGCCCTTGATGTCGTCCCAGTGCTGGACCACCTTGGCGCCACCGTATATGGCGCCGGTGACGAGGGTCGCACCGATGGTCACCGGGTTGGGGGCGACCATGGCCGCCGTCAGCGAGGCGTTGAATCCGAGCTCCGCCACGTCCGCGACGTAGCCCGCGCCTTCCTCTCGGCTGTCGAACTTGTCCCGCGGGTCCTGCGACACGACGTTCGCGAAGCTGTACGCGGTCATGGCGCCCTGGCCGACGATGCCGAAGGTGCGCAATCCACCGGCTGTCTTCGCGGCGGTCTTCAGACCGAATCGCCAGGGGCTTCCCGTATTGGGGGAGAGGTTGAGCGCCTGCACGAAGCGTTCGGAGTTCTTGGCCTTGCGGAACACGTTGATGAGATTGGCCTGACCGGCGCGCGCGACGGGTTGGCCCGAGTGGGTGGCGCCGCCGTAGAGCTTGGCGAGGTCATCCGAACCGACGAGCATGTTGATCGCGCGGTTGGCGTTCATCCCACGCCATGTCGCATTCATCGCGCCTTGTCTGCGGGCCGCGTCGAACGTGTTTCCCCAACCGTCGCCGATCACGCCGCCGGTCAGCGGCACACGAGTGAGTTGGGCATAGGCGGGACTTCGGCCGGCCGCCCACGTGCCCATTTGGCCGGGCAACCAGCTCCCGGGGGCTGCCAGAGACCTGATCTTGGGCGTCCACTTCTCCAGGCTCTCGCCCGCCTTGACCAGTTTCTGGTAACTGCCGGACTTGAGTTTCGCCGCAATGTTGTTCTTGAGCGTCGCACCCCAGCCCTGTTTGAAGGAGTTACCGCCCACGGTCTTGACGAACGAGGACCCCTGGAAGGCCGTGACACCCGCCACGGTGGTGAACGTCATGACGTCGCCACCAAGTTTGATCAGCGTGGTCAGCGTCTCCTCGTGCGGCTCAAGGCCAGGAATCTTGCTCATGGCGTGCGCTTCGAGCCGCGCAATGTAGTCGGCCAGTGACTCACCGGGTTTGCGGTCGAACTCATCGGCATTCGGGTCGTCGCTCTGGGCCACTGAACTGGCGAGCAGCAGGGTTCCGGGCGCGACGGTGCCGTTGTAGTTCTTGAGGTCTTCGGGAGTGAAGCCGGCTGCGAGCAGACCGGCTTCCGGGTCGCCGTCCTCCAACCGTGCGATGGCCGCGCGCTTGCGGAGGTCGGGAGCGGTATCCGATACCCAGGAGGTCAGGGGTCTCAGCGCCGCCAACTCGCCACTGACGTTCAGGTTCGAAGCGCGGGTGAACGCCTCACTCAGCTTGCCGCTGAGACCGTCCTTGCCGTCGATGAGTTTGGCAAGCTCTTCCAAATCACCTGGATTGACATTACGCATAATTCCCCCCGTATGTGATGCGGTGTGCTGTTGAGCGCCCGATGTCAGCGGTGCCGAAAGGCCCGCCCCCCCAACACGAGACCAAGGTGCATCAGCGGCTGCCAGCAATGTCCCATGAAACCAAGGAACTCCTTCGGGAGCTATGCGTGGTGAGCAATGCCGCGCGGCACCCGCCGAGTTGCCGGGTGGCCGCCTCACCTCGACCTGGACGCCCACTGGCCACGGTCTATAGATTTAGGGCGTACTGATGGGGATTGTGCACCGCAATGCGGGGCGAAGACGGAGGGGGACCCGTGGGGGTTCGGGGTCGGATACGCGGTATGGGGGAAGCGGTGACGTCCGCCGCGGCGAACGTGGGGCGGGAGGTCGTCAGTCGGGGCGGCGACGCGCGGCGGACCGGGGCGAATGCCTCGGGGGAGTGGGTGATCGGAGTGCTGGGCGCCCTGCCCGCGCCCGCATCGCCGGCCACCGAGGAATGGGAGTTCTCACTCGGCGCCCTGGTGTGCAAGCACCCGCGCGTGCCGGCGGTGACCGCGCGGGCGCTGCGCCCCTTCGACAGCCTCGGCGCGCTGCGTTTCGGGCCTGAATCCGTGGGCTTCGAGGGCGAGGACATTCCGTGGAAGAAGGTCACCGGGCTCCAACTGCACAATGCGTTCGGCGCCATGACGACGGAGGCACTCGACGCGGAAGTCGATCGCATTCGAGAGGTCCTGCCACCTGTTCCGGGGCGTAAGTGGGCGGTGACCAAGGTGGTGGAGGGGCTGGCCTCGGTGATGCTGGCCGCCCTGGAACAGGCCAGTGACCAGCGGCTCGACAGCGTCAACGTCGGCTGCGAAGTGACGTACAAGGGCGCGCTCGGCCGTACCAAGACATTGCGCGCCAATTTGTTCACCACCGCACTTCTCGCGCAGCAACTCGACGTCGCCCACAGCCTGGTGGTCACGGCCCAGGCGGCCGGGATTCCGGTACTGCCGGCCGACCCCTCGGCGCTTGATGCGAAATCCGCCGAGCGGGTGCGTGCATTGCGCGAGCGGACCGATGCGATGGTGGTGGAACTGCGGGCGGAGGAATCCGACGACGCGGCCCTGGATGGCCAGGGGGCGAGCACGCCGAGCGCGCCGGCCGGCACGTAATGCCGTAATTCCGCAGCGTCAGCGGGCGTCCGGAACGCGCCCGCTGACGCTTTCGCCGTGTCGCTGAAAGCGAGTGGCCTGCGGCCCGCGTTCATCGGTTGACGGACTGGACTTCGCCGACGGTGACGTTCGTGGTGCTGCCGAAGGTGCCGGTCGGTAGCGTGCCGCCTTCACCGCTGCTGCTGGACCAGGAGATTTCCCAGGTGAGGGTGGCCTTGAGCGGGTGCGGTCCGGTCTGGTTGGTGGACCGCAGATAGGTGACGCCGCATGGCGGCGACTGGTTCTTCTTGTCGTCGCTGTACGGGGCCCCGATGCTGCCGTCGCCGGCGATGCGGCATTCACCGGACGCGGGGTGGAGTTTGGCGTCCGCGGTGCCGGGTTCGATCGTGAGCGCCACCGGCTTGGCCGTGGTCGTGGCGGAGAGGCCGGTACCGGGCAGGCTGGCGGTGACGGAAATGGGCTTGAACCGCGACTTGTCGAGCCAGACCCAGGTGTCCAGGTTCACGGTCTGCTTGCCGGAGGGGTTCATGGTGATGTCGGTCTGCGGCACCGGGAGTTCGTCGTACGCGTACTCGGCGAGTACCCGGGCGGAGACGGCGAGTGGTTCGGACGGCGTCTGGCCCTCATCCACCCAGAAGGGCGGTTTGTTGCACGACATGGCCTCGGGCTCGTTCTTGCGCTTCTCGTTGATCACCGAGACCCAGAACATGCCCTTGCCCTGTTTCTTCATGTTGTAGTCGTCGTACTTGTCCGTCTGGAAGATGGACTTGTACGCCGCGGAGATCATGGTGCCGATCCCCATGAACTTGAAGTCTTCCCAGCCCTCGATCATGCCTTTGAGGTCTTTGGGGGAGTACCGGGGCTCGTACCAGCAGGCGGGTGGCTTCCAGTTGGTGTTCTTGGGGGTCAGGGTGCCTGTCTTCCCAGTAGGCCTTCCATTGACCCGCTTCTGCACTCCGGAAACATGAACCTCGGCAGTCAGTTTGCTTCCGTCGGACGAGCCCCGGGAGCTGCTTGATGATTGGCAGTCGGGTCCGATGCAGGCGCTTGCGTTCGAAACGGTCATCATGGTGGAGACCACGGCTATGGCCAGCACCACGCATATGCGATCTCTGTTGCGGGTCACGGTTGGCATGCCTTGGCACCTCGTTCTGAAATCAATTTGGTCACCTGCCATACGCCCTTCTCGTTCTTGGCGAGGCGACTGTTGTAGAAGACGTAACTATTTGCTGAGGGAGCCGACTTATCGACTTCGCCGGTCTTGCGGTTCTTGTTGTGAGCCTTGCTCTCGTCTCCGCAGTAGGAGAGCGCGGCCTTGTCGTTGCCGTCCAGTACGACACGGCGGTTGAAGTATCGCACCGTGCCAGTGAAGGAAAGATCCGCATCGACGAACTTCTGGACCCAGTTAACCGCGCCGATCAGCCCCTCGCCATCGTTATAGAAACTCAATGCCGGCGCTTTTGGATCCCCTCGGAGAATCGCATCGTCCTCGGCGAGGATGTTGCGTTCGTTGTCGGCGAGGACGGCGTCTTTCGTCGGATCGCCCGTGGTGCGGCCTTCGAAGACGTGTCGTACGTCCCCCGGCAGCTTGATCTCCGGCCGGTCGATTCCGTCGTCCATGGGGGTTGAGCTTGCGGAGGGCTTGGGGGAGGTGGGCTGGGTGGAGGTCTCCGCGCCCTTGATCTTGTCCTTGCTGTCGGAGCCTGAGTCCGAGTCACCTCCGCATGCCGTCAGCGACATCGATGCGGCTACGAACAGTGCGAGACCTGCACCGAAGCGTGTGTGAGTCTTCAACGTACGTATCTCCCGTGGGTGTTCGATGAGAAACGCCACCGATGATGACATGGATGCCGAAGGCATTGCCGACGGTTCCCTTGCGTGTGGATAACGGTGGGCCCGGATGGTGACGGGGTGTTGTCGACGCGCCTTGAGGCCGCTATAGGCTGCTGATACGGTGCGATGACTTGACAGCCTCTTAGTCTGCGGTTTAAGCGTGCGACAGTGGCTGTAGCGGGCAAATGCCTGAATACGGACATAACTTCGGGGGCAGTGGCGTGAAGATCCAAGAGCGCGCGGGTATCGGGAGTGGCAGGGCCAACGCGCCTGGTCAACCGGTAGGGGAGCGGCTTCCCTCGGCGCCTCGTGAACGGAAACCCGCACTGGCCGCGCTCGCCGTACTCCTCATCCTGGTCGGCGCACTCGGGGCCACTGTTCTGGTGTTGCGCGCCGGTGATCGGATTGAAGTGGTGAAGATTACGGATGAGGTCAGTGCGGGCAAGCCGATTCCGAACTCCGCCATCGAATCCGTGATGGTCGCCGAGGATTCTGCAATCGATTACGTGAAGTGGGACCAGCGTAATGTGCTGTCCAAATACCGGGCCGCCACTGACATTACGAAGGGTTCGCTCCTCGTGGGCTCCATGCTCACCGATCGGAAGGGGCTCCCCGAGGGCAAGGTCGTGGTGGGCCTTTCGCTCAAGGACGGGCAGTACCCGCGGAGTCTGAAGACCGGGGACGTCGTCGCCGCGTACCGGGTGGGTGACGTCAAGGGCGGTTCCGGCGGTTCCTCCGGCGATGGTGGGTCCTCCGCCGGCGCCGGCGACACCCTGCTGGTGCGCAGCGCCACCGTGGAGAGCGTGACCAGCGCCAACGACGGCATCGGCGGCGGCGATCTGCCGGTCTCCGTCGTGGTGAACCAGGACGAGGCGCCCGCGCTGACGCAGGCCGCGGCCAACGGTGCCGTCTCCGTGGTCAAGGTCTCCGCCCGCAGCGGCGACTGAGCCGCGGCGCCAGGGACAGGGGACGTAGCAGACATGGCGCTCATCGCTCTCGCCGCGGACAAGGGTTCGCCCGGGGTCACCACGGCCGCCGTCGCGCTGTCGGCCGTGTGGCCGCGCCGGGTGCTGCTGGCCGAGGTCGACCCGGCCGGCGGTGACCTGGTCTACCGCAGTTCGGCCGCGCACGGCGGGCCGCTCGACCCGAACACCGGCATGCTCTCGATCGGTGCCACCGCCCGTCGCGGCCTGGTCTCCGAGCAGTTGTGGGACCACGCGCAGCCGATGCTCGGCGGGCTCGACGTACTGGTGGGGCTGGGGAGTTCGGAGCAGTCGGCCGGGCTCGCCGGGCTCTGGCCGATGCTGGGGCGGGCCTTCGCCGGCCTCGGTGACTCGCCGAACAGCCCGGCCGACGTGATCGCCGACTGCGGCCGGATCGGCGCGGACGCGGTGGCCGTGGAGATGTTCCCGTACGCCTCGATCGTGTTGCTGGTCGCGGGCACCGAGCCCGAGCAGTTGGCCCGCGTACGGGACCGGGCCGCCGCGCTCTCCAGCCGGCTGCACGGGCCGCAGCGCGGCGCCGCGCAACTCGGTACGCCGCTGATCGGCGTGCTCCTGGTGGCCGCGGTCGGCAGCGCCAACCGGATCGTCGGGCAGGTCAACGAGATGCTGATGGCCGCCCAGGCCGGCGCCCGGGTGGTCGGGGTCGTCGCCGAGGACGCGTCGGGCGCCGCCCAGTTGGCCGGACGCAAGCGCGGTCGGCTGGAGAAGTCCCTGCTCATCCGCTCCGCACGGAAGGTCGTGGGCGATCTGCACCAGCAGTTCGGCGCGGCGTTCGCCGGCGGGGGCGGCGGCGCGAGCGGGGCCGGCACGCCCCGGGGGGCCGGTGGCCCCGGTACGCCCGGTGGCCCCGGTACGCCCAGTGGCGTGCCAGGTTCGGCTGCGGGCGGCCCGCGCGGCAGTGGGATCGGCGGCGCTGGGCGCGTAACGGGGGCGCAGCAGGGCGGCCAGCACGCGGCCGGCCAGCAACTGCCGGGCCAGCCCACCCCGACGGGCCACCCCGGCCACGGGGGCCAGCCGGGCCACGGAGGTCAGCCGGGCCACGCAGGTCAACCCAGCCACACCACCCCCTCGCACACCACACCCCCGCCGGGCGGCCCCGTACCGCCCCCCGGCGCCGGCACCCACCGCAGGCCCGCCCCGGAAGCTGCGTCCGGCCAACCTGCGTCCGGCCAACCTGCGTCCGGTCAACCGGCCGCCGGCGCCCAGCCCCGGCAGGGTGAGCACGGCGAGCCGACCTCCGGCGGCCGGCACGCCCAGCGGAACCAGCCCCAGCACCAGGACACCGGGCCCGAGCCCCAGCCCCAGCCCCACGCCCCCACCCAAACCCACACGCACGAGAACGAACGCACCCAACAGATCCACCAACCGCGCCGCCCGGCCGGCCCCCGCCCAGCGGCCCAGCCGCTGCCGCAGGCCCAGCCCCAGCCCCTGCCCGAGTACGGCACCGGCTCTGGCCCGGGCACCGGCCAGGGTGACGGCGGGGTCGGCGGCCCGGGCGGGGGAGTCGGCTGGTGAGCTCCGTCGACCACCAGCTCGTCAAGCGCTTCCGGCAGGACGCCGGCGACCGCATAGCCGAGCAGCGCCGGATCGACCAGGTCTCCGGCGCCGCCCCGATGACCCCGGAGGACGAGCGCCAGTACGCGCGCGCCGTCATCGCGCAGATCCTGGAGGACCACGCGCGGTCCGAGATCACCTTCGGGCGCACGCCGCTGGACGCCGAGAGCGAGGAGAGCTACGCGGCGGCCGTGCACGCCGCGCTGTTCGGCGTCGGTCGGCTGCAACCGCTGCTCGACGACCCCGACGTCGAGAACATCGACATCAACGGCTGCGACCGGGTCTTCATCGGGTACGCGGACGGCCGCGAGGAGCAGGGCGAGCCGGTCGCCGAGACCGACGAGGAACTGATCGAGCTCATCCAGGTGCTCGGCGCGTACTCCGGCCTGTCGTCGCGCCCGTTCGACACCGCCAACCCGCAGCTCGACCTGCGGCTGCCCGACGGCTCCCGGCTCTCCGCCGTCATGGACGTCACCCGGCGGCCCGCACTCTCCATCCGGCGGGCCAGGCTCGGCAAGGTCTTCATGGCCGACCTGGTCGGCAACGGCACCCTCACCCCGGAACTCGGCAACTTCCTCGCCTGCGCCGTACGGGCCCGCAAGAACATCATGATCGCCGGGGCCACCAACGCGGGGAAGACGACGCTGCTGCGGGCGCTGGCCAACGAGATCCCGCCCAGCGAGCGGCTGATCACCGTGGAGCGGGCGCTTGAACTCGGGCTCGATCAATTCCCCGACCTGCACCCGAACGTGGTGGCGTTTGAAGAGCGGCTGCCCAACTCCGAGGGGCAGGGCACCATCAGCATGGCCGAACTGGTGCGTCGCTCGCTGCGCATGAACCCCTCCCGGGTCATCGTCGGCGAGGTGCTCGGCGACGAGATCGTCACCATGCTCAACGCGATGTCGCAGGGCAACGACGGTTCGCTCTCCACCATCCACGCCAACAGCTCCAGCGAAGTGTTCAACCGCATCTCCACGTACGCGCTCCAGGCGAACGAGCGACTGCCCATCGAGGCCAGCCACATGCTGGTCGCCGGCGCGGTCAACTTCGTCGTCTTCGTCGAGCGCCGCAACGACTACCACAGCGGCGGCTCGCTCAGCCGCCGCGTCACTTCCGTACGCGAGGTCAACGGCGTGGACGGCCGGGTGCTCTCCAGCGAGGTGTTCATCGAGACGGCCGACGGCCGCGTCGTGCCGCACGCGCCGGTCACCTGCCTGGACGAGCTGTCCGCGTTCGGCTACCGCCCGACCGGGGCCTGGGGGTAGGGCCGCATGAAGGGAGTCACCTCGATGGGCGGGTTCTACTCGCTGCCCACGCTGTACGCGCTGCTGGCCGGAGTGGCCTTCGGCGGCGGGATCGCGCTCTTGATCGTCGCCGTACGGGGGCTGCCGGCCAAGCCCGAGCACGAGAAGGTCAAATCGGGCGAACGCGCCGCAGAACTGGCCAGGTTCGTCAGCCGCCGCGGCTCGCTGGCGGTCGGCGTCGGGCTCGCCGTGCTGCTGCTCACCCGCTGGGTGGTGGCCGGCCTCGCCGCCGGCGTGCTCGTCTTCGTCTGGGACCGGCTGTTCGGCGGCGCGGCCGAGGAACGCTCGGCGATGCGCCGCGTCGAGGCGCTGGCCGCCTGGACCGAGTCGCTGCGCGACACGATCGCCGGCGCGGTCGGCCTGGAACAGGCCATCCCCTCGTCCGCGCGGGCCGCCGCGCCGGCGCTGCGCCCGCACCTGGACGCGATGGTCGACAGGCTGCGGGCCCGCACGCCGCTGCCGGACGCGCTCCAGCAACTTGCCGACGAGATTGACGATGCGTCGGCCGACATCATCATCGCCGCCCTCATCCTCAACTCCCGGCTGCGCGGCCCGGGCCTGCGCGAGGTGCTGGGCGCGCTCGCCAAGTCGGCGCGCGAGGAAGTGGACATGCGGCAGCGGGTGATGGCCCAGCGCGCCAGCACCCGGCGCAGCGTGCAGATCGTGGTGGGCGTCTCCATCGCCTTCGTCCTCGGCCTGTCGATCTTCAACCGGGACTTCGTCGAGCCGTACGGCACGGCGGTCGGACAGCTCGTGCTGGCCTGTGTGTGCGCCCTGTTCGCGATGGGCTTCTGGTGGCTGCGCAAGCTCTCCAGCATCGACACGCCGGACCGGTTCCTGACCCGCGACGCGGCGCCGGAGCGGTTCGCGGCAACGCGCGCCGGCGCGCCAGGGGCGCAGCAGCCCGGCGCCGGCATCGTACAGGCCCCCGTCTACGGCGATGAGGTGAGTCCCCGATGAACAGCAGCATCACCATGCCGGTGCTGGTCGGCGCCGTCTTCGGGCTGGGCGTCTACGTCCTGGTCAGGGCCCTGATGCCGGGCAAACGCGGGGCGGTGGCGCGGGTCGCGCAGATCGATGCGCTGCGGGCGCGCGGCTCGGCGCACGCCGGCGCGGACCGCGGCTTCGGCGCCGGCGGGCCGGAGGCCGGCGAGAGTCGGATGGACGCCGTACGGAGCCGGGTCGGGCAGCGGGTGGCCGACCTCTATCTGCAACAGGGCTGGGAACAGCGCTCGCTGCGGGCCGACCTCGCCGTGCTCGGCCGGAGCTGGGAGTCCTTCCTGGCGACGAAGGTGCTGCTGGGCGCGGCCGGCCTGGTCTTCGGCCCGTTCGTCTTCGTCATCGTCTGGCAACTGGGCTTCGGCAGCAGCCCGATCATCCCGGTGTGGATGGCGCTGCTGTTCGCCGTGGTCTTCTTCTTGCTGCCGGACCTGGAGGTGCGCAGGGACGCCGCGGACAAGCGGCGTGACCTGCGGCGGGTGATCGGCGCGTACCTGGACCTGGTGGCGATGAACCTGGCCGGTGGCCGCGGTCTGCCCGAGGCGCTGATGGCCGCCGCCGAGGTCAGCGACGGCTGGGCGCTGCGCCGGATCAGGAACGCGCTCGCGGACGCCCGGATCACCGGGACCAGTCAGTGGCAGGCGCTCGGGAACCTCGGCGAGGAACTCGGCGTCGATGAACTCAAAGACCTCTCGTCGTCACTCGCGCTGGTCGCCGACGACGGGGCGAAGGTACGTGAATCCCTCGGGTCGCGGGCGGAAACGATGCGGCACCGGGAGCTCGCGGAGATCGAAGGGAGCGCAGGGGAGAAGTCGCAGTCGATGCTGGTGGCACAGCTCCTGTTGTGTGCGGGGTTCCTCGTGTTCCTCATCTTTCCGGCCGCCATGCGGGTCTTCGAGGTCTGAATGGTCCCGATGCCGACGCAGGCCCTGCCTTCCTCCAACGGTCACCGTTCCTTCGCCGTTCCCTCCACCCTCTGAGAGGACACTTTCCACCATGAACACAGGACCTCGTTTCAGCCACCCGGCACTGGACTTCCTCCTCGCCTTCGTACGCGGCAGGGTCGAGCGCGCCCGCTCCGGTGAACTCGACCGCGGCGCGTCCGCCGTGGAGTGGGTCATCATCTCCGCCGTGGTGGTCGCGATCGTCGGCGTGGTCGCCGCGATCATCAACGCGGCGCTCAGCGACGGCGCGGACAAGGTCGGCGACTGCATCAAGGGCGCGGACGCCAGCAAGACCTGCTGACCCGGCACGACACCTGCCGGCGCACGACCGGGCGCGAACCGCGCGCCCGCGCCGGGGCCCACGGCACGAGCCCTGCGAACAGGGCGCCGCCCGGCGGGACTCGGCAGCACGTGACGGTGGGGCAGCGCACGGCAGCGCACGGCAGCGCACGGTACGGCAGCGCGCACCACGCGGCAGCGGCCAGCGCGCCGCACCGCACCACCGGCCCGCCGGCCGGCCCCCGCGGGCCGCGACGGGGCGGTATCGAGAACACAACGGGGATGACGGCATGAGACGAACCGGGGGCGGCACCCTGCACCGCGCGGTGCGCCGCAGGCTGGACGCGATGCGCGGCGACGGCCGCGGCGGGACGGGCTGTTGCGGCGGCAGCGGCGGCAGCGACGGTGGTGGTGATCGTACGAGTGGTCGCGGCGGCAGCGGCGACGCGACGGACGGTCGCGGTCGCGGTCGGTGTCGTGATCGGAGTGGGAGCGGCGGCGGTGCGGGCGGCGAGCACGGTCGCGGCGGGAGCGTCGAGGGCCAGTGCCGGTGCCGGTGCCGGTGCCAGTGCCGGGTCAACGGCCCCGGCAGCGGCAGTCGTACGAGCGACAGCGGGATGACCGCCATCGAGTTCGTCCTGCTCACACCCGTCCTGTTCTTCCTGATCTTCGCGACCGTGCAGTTCGCGCTGTACTTCTTCGCCGACCACGTCGCACAGGCGGCGGCGCAGGCGGGCGCGCGCAAGGCGCGTGCCGAGGCGGACGAGAACCCCGGCGGCTGGGGCGGCAAGGCGCGCAGCACGGCCGACAGCTACATCCAGCAACTGGGTCCGAAACTGCTGATCAGGCCCGAGGTGACGGTGCTGACGCCGCGGGCGGACACGGTCGGCGTCCAGGTCGAGGCCGAGGTGCCGACGGTCTTCCCCGGCATGAAGTTCACCGTGCACGCGCGGTCGCAGGGGCCGATCGAGCGCTTCGTCGTGGACAGGGGCTGAGCGCGGTGTGGCGTGCTGAGCGACGAACGGTGGCCCGGCCCTGCGCGCGGCGTACGCCCGACCCGAGCGGGAGCGCCGCCGGCGCGGCCGGCCGCGGCTCGCGCGCTGGCACCGCCGGGCGCGCGTCCGACGCCGGACTCTCGACCATCGAGGTGGTCATCCTCGCGCCGGTGATGATCCTCTTCATCCTGGTACTGGTCGGTTTCGGGCAACTCGTGGACGGCCGCGGCGCGGTGGACGGCGCGGCGCGCGACGCCGCCCGGGCGGGGTCCATCCAGCACGACTACGACATCGCCATGCGCGAGGCCCGCAAGGCCGCCGCCGCCGACCTGGAGGACGTGTGCACGGGCTCGGTGAACGTCCGGATGACCGGTTCCCGCTTCGAGCCGGGCGGCTTCTTCAAGGTCGAGGTGAGCTGCGAGGTGCGCGGCCTGCGCATGATCGGCCTGGACATCGGCTCCACGGTCAAGGCCACCGCGAGCTCCCCCATCGACCCGTACCGGCGGGCCTCATGAGCCCGCACCCGCCGACCGCCACTCCCGCGCGCGTACGCGCGTACCGGCCGCAGCAATCTTCCCCACAGCGGTGCGCCCCGCGACGGCCCACCGCCGTACGCGCGGTCGCCCGGCGCATCGACGCGCTCGGTGCGGCGGCGCGGCGCCGGTACGCCGGACGGGCGGGGGACCGGGGTGCGGGGGCCGCGGCCGTCATCCTCTTCGCCTTCCTCTTCCTCGCGCTCGCCGCGTTCGTGGTGGACGGCGGCATGTCGATCTCGCAGCGCGAGCGGGCCGCGGACATCGCCGAGCAGGCCGCGCGGTACGCCGCGCAGGACATCGACGAGACGGCGCTGCGCGAGAGCGGCGGCGAGCGGGCGCCCATCAACTACGAGAACTGCGCCTCGCGGGTGCGCAAGTTCGCGAGCGAGGCCGGACTCTCCCCCCGGGACGTCGCCGCCTCCCGCTGCGTGTCGGCCAACGCCGAACAGGTCGAGGTCGAGATCCAGCTCACCTACGAACCCGTACTGACCGGGCTGTTCTACAGCGGCTCCTTCACCGTGCGCGGCTCGTCCAAGGCGGAGTCCCATGTGGGCTGAGGACACGGGCGAGCAGTACGGGGCGACGCCGCGGTACGGAGCCACGGCGCGGTACGCGGCCATGCTGCGGTACGGAGTCACGCCGCGGTACGGCGCGACGCCGCCGCGCGGAGCAACGGCGCCGCACGGGCCCGGGAGCCGGCCGGCGGCCGATCCGCTGCGGCCCGCGCTCCACCCGCGGGCCAGGCCCGACCCGTACGGGGCCTTAACGGCCGGGCCCATCCGACCCGTACCGCGTCCGTCGCCCATCCGACGATCCACCCGAGGCTGAGGAAACCCGCCCATGGCGCGCACCGCCCGCCCCACCCCAGGCCCGTCCGGCTCGCAGCCGCGACGGCAGCCGCAGCCGCTGCCCGTGCGGACCCGTACGGTCGGCGACTTCGTCAAGGCGTTCTTCGCGTTCATCGCACTGTCCGCGCTGCTCATCGGCGTGCCCGGCGCCCTCGCGTACTTCGTCGGCTGGCCGCTCCCCGACGAGGCGCCCACCCTGGAGACGGTGCGGCAGCCGATCACCGCGAGCGTCTTCATCGACGTGCTGACCGTGGTGGTGTGGCTGGCCTGGGCGCAGTTCGCCGCCTGTGTGATCGTCGAGGGCAAGGCGGAGATCTCGGGCGTCGGCATGCCGTCCCGGGTGCCGGGCGCCGGGCCGAGCCAGTTGCTGGCCCGCCAACTGGTGGCGGCGCTGCTGCTGGTCGGCGCGTCCGCGGCGAGCCTGACCCCGGGCCTGGCGCAGATCGGCAACGCGTACGACGACAACGCGCGCTCCACCGTGGCCTCCGCCCAACAGACGCCCGGGCAAACGGGCGACCAGGCGGACGCGCCCGGCGGACAGCGCCAGTTGGAGGCGCACGAACGGCGCATGGTGGACCCGGCGCACCCCGGCGCGGGCACCGCGCGGGCGGGCGATGAACACCGGCAGACGAAGTTCTACCGCATCCAGCCGCCCGAGGGCCGGCACCACGACTCGCTGTGGGAGATAGCCGAACGGCACCTCGACGACGGCCGCCGCTACAAGGAGATCTACCAGCTCAACAAGGACCGGGTGCAGCCCGACGGCTCCAAGCTCTCCCAGGCCAGCCTGATCCGCCCCGGCTGGATCATGGAGATGCCGGCCGATGCACACGGCGGCGAACTGGTCGAAATGCCCGAGGACTCGCCGGAGATCACCAAGGACCTGCGGGAACAGATCCACGAGTACGACAAGTCGCGCCGCACCCCGGCCCCCGCCACCGACCCGGCGCACACCGGGCCCGGCCACGCCGACCACGCGCGCGACGTCACCCCCGACCGGCCGCTGCCGCCGCTGCCGACCGACCAGACCCCGCCGGCCACGGCCGCCGACGACTCCGGGTTCGGCCTGTCCGAGGCGCTGATCGGAGCCCCGCTGTTGGCCGCCGGGCTGCTCGCGGCCCTCGGCCGGCGCCGGCGGGCCGCGCTGTGGCAGTCGGCCATGTCGGCGCTGGGCCTGGGCAGCGGCATCGACCTGACCGCGACCGGCCCGGCCGCCCGGATCGAGGAGGCGCTGTTGGTCGGCGCCGACCCGGCGGCCGTACGCGACCTGGACAGCGCGCTGCGCGGACTCTCGGCAGCCCTCGCCGCCGAAGGCCGTAGCCTGCCCGTCGTGTACGCGGCCTGGCTGACCGGCACCGAACTGCATCTGCAACTTGCCGCTACGGCTGGCGAACCGCCCCAGCCCTGGCAACTCGGGCAGGACGCCACGTTCTGGCGGCTGCGCCGCTCGGCGATCGTGGCCCACGCGGACGACGGCACCGCCGCCCCGTACCCGGGGCTGGTCAGCCTCGGCACGCTGGACGACGACGCGCGGCTGCTGCTCAACCTGGAGGCCGTGCCCGGCATCGTGTCGCTGACCGGCGCGGCGGCCGACCGCACCGCCGTCTTCGCCTCGGTCGCCGCCGAACTGGCCACCAGCGGCTGGTCCGACCGGCTCACCCTGACCCTGGTCGGCTTCGGCGCCGAACTCGGCGCGCTCGCCCCCACCCGCATCCGGCACCTGGACGGGGTGGCCGCGCTGGTGGAGACGATGACGGCGGAGACCGAGCAGCGCAGGGCCGCGCTCAGCGCCGCCGGCCACGACTCGGTGCTCACCGGCCGCACCGGCCAGGCCCAGCACACCCAGCGCGCCCCGCACCTGGTGCTCCTCGCGACCGAGCCCACCGAGGCGCAGGCGGCGCGGCTGGCCGAACTCGCCGCCGACTCCGGCCGGCTCGGCATCGGCTACCTCATCGGCACCAGCCAGCAGCAGTTCCCCGGCGCGAGTTGGGAGTTGGAGATCACCGGCGAAGGCCGGCTCCGCGCCCCGCTGCTCGGCCTCGAACTCACCGCCCAGCAACTGCCCGAGGAGCAGCACCGGGCGGTGGCCGACCTGTTCGCCGCGGCCGACCCCGACGGCGGCGACGGGGGCGGCGCGGGCCCGGCCGCCGCGCACCGCGCCCCGTTCCTGGTGGACATCTCCGAGACGGGCCGGCCCGCGGTGTACGCGCGGCTGCTCGGCAACTACGAGATCATCGGCCTGGAGACCCCGGACGACCAGCGCGGCGCCCTCCTGCACGAGGCGCTCGCCCTGCTCCTGCTGCACCGCGAGGGCGTGCACCCGCGCGTACTGGCCTCGGCCCTGTGGCCCCGCGGCGCCACCGAGGACGTACGCGACGCCCTCATCGAACGCCTCGGCACCTGGCTGGGAAGCGACGGGCAACCGGGCGCGCAGCAGGGCGTGCAGCCGGCTGGGCAGCCGGGCGCGCAACCCGGGAGCGCAGCGGCCTCCGCGCCCAGGCTGCGCACCGACGCAACGGGCCGGCTCACCCTCGCCACCTCGGTCGTCTCCGACCTGGACGTGCTGCGCACCCTGCACCACGAGGCGACCCAGGGCCGCGGCGCGAACAACGCCCGGGTCCGCGAGCGGCTGCTGACGGACGCGCTGGCGCTGGCCCGCGGCCCCCTCCTGGCCGGCCGCCCGCAGGGCCGCTACGGCTGGCTGTCCCACGAGATCATCGACGCCCAACTCCCGCTGCTGGTCGCCGATGTGGCCCTCGCCCTCGCCGCCCACCACCGGGAGGCGGACCAGCCGCGCAAGGCCATGGAGGCGCTGGAGACGGCCCTGAACTCGGCCCCCGCGGACGAGCGCCTGTGGAACGAACTCCTCCGCGCCGCCCACGCCACCACCGACACGACCCTCCTCACCACGACGGCCACCGCCCTCCTGGACCGCAACGCCACCCTCAGCAACGGCGCCCGCGGCCTACCGCCGCGCACGGAGGCGCTGTTGGACGAACTCCTGCCGACGTGGCGGGATGACACGGAGGCGGCGGCGAACTGAGGCCTTCGGCAGGACACGGCACGGCTCGGGACACGCTGGAGTAGGACCCATCGCAGTAGCGGGCACAGGGGCCGTGGGCCGTGGGCTGCTGCGGTCCCGCCGCTCGTTCCGACGGTCGGGGCGAACTCGCGTGTGGGGGGCGCGTCGGGGCCGGTCCGAGCGGGGTCCTCACGTACGAGCTGATGGGGGTCGGGACCGTCGAAGGACCCGGCCCCCTCCAACGGGAACAGAAATCTCGGAAGACGCCACCGGGGGAATCATGCTGGACAGCGAACACCGTGAGCGGGCGCAGGACCTCCTGCGGTACGGACACTTCACGGAAAAACTGGAGCCGCACCAGGTCGTGGGCGAATGGTGCAAGCTCGGGCCCATTCCGCAGCCGCCGCCCGAAGTGCGCGCAGTGACCGGCAACGGGCGACTGCGCCCCGGCCGGATGCCGTTGGGCCCCGTGCTGCTGATAGCGCTCGGTGCACCCCTATGGGTCCTGGTCTTGTGCTACGTACTCATCGAAGGCGCACTGACGCTTCTGGTCGCGGCCTTCCGCCCGTTTCGGAACCTGAGGAGAGTCCGCAGTTCGTGGCAGGAGTCGAAAGCGGCGCGCAAGGCCGCGGCCCAACACGACCTGGATCGCGTCTTCGACGGTGACTGGAGCGGCGAAGCGGGGCAGTTCCTGTTGCGGTACTACACGGTTTCCGAGCATCCACAGAGGCTGGTGGCCCTGGCCCCGGGGGTCATTGGTTTTCTCGGCACGCCTGAGCGAGTGATGTTCGGCAAGGGAAAGGAGATGCAGGTCCTCCAGGTGCTGACGGCCGACCAAGCAGTGGTAGAAAAACCGCCGGCCGAGGTCCGGCCGACGGGTAAGTTCCGCATCCGATTCGCGGACGGAACTTGGGTGGTATTGCAGGCCGTCACCCCCAGTGACATCCACGGGCTATTGGACCGGGAAATCCCGAAGGGAAACCCGGAAGGCTATCCGCTGAACGGCTCAGGGTCCTCCCATTACTGCTGATCACAGGATGCGTGGCTTTGCTGGTCAGGCATGAGGCCGAAGCTGGCGGCTGATCGGGGCGATGCTCCGGGCGTGGAGCGTTGCCGACCGACCACCAGGCGGTGGTGAGGAGCGGAGCGGTTGCCGTGCGGGGTCAGCGGGTGAGGGCGTACTCGGTGAAGTGGCCGCAGGCGGTGAACCCGAGGCGGCGGTAGACGGGTTCACCGTCGGCGGATGCCTGGAGCACCGCGGTCTCGTAGCCCGCGTCCCGCGCGGTGTGCAGGGTGGCAGCGGTGATGGCGCCGCCATAGCCGCGGCGGCGGTCGGTGGCGAGTGTGGCGATGTTGTAGATCCCGGCGACGCCCGCCTGCAGGAAGGTCTCGGCCGAGCAGACGGGACGGCCGTCGACGTAGCCGACCAGGTAGCGGGCGGGGCAGTCGGCGGCGAGGGCCGACTCGGCGGCGTCGGCGAAGAATTGGCGCACCGTGGCGGCGGGCGGGTTCCAGTTCGCGGCGAGGACCGTGGCGTAGTCGGCGAGCTGTTCCGGGGTGGTGGCCGGGCGGATCTCCAGACCGTCGACGTGCGCGTCGGGGAGGGAACCGCGCAGGTCCTTCCACATGCCCGCCTCCGTTTCCGACGCCTCCAGGCCGGCGGACTGAAGGTGCTCGGCGAGATCGTCCGGCGTGGAGGCGGGGCCGACCCACCAGGAGAAGGGGCGGCCGGTGGCGGCCAGGGTCCGGGCCGTCTCCGCGGCGCGGGCCGGGGCGGTGCCCGGGGTGAAGCGGGCCCTGGCGACGATGTTGAAGGTGTCGTCGTCGAGACCGCTGTCGGCGATCAGCAGGTCGTCGGTGTCGGTGACGGACGCGCCCTTCAGGGTTCGGTGCAGGTGGCAGGCGTGCTCGGCGAGGTTCTGCTCCATCGCGCGGGGAAGGTCGGATTCATTGACGGACGGTGTGTGCATGGGGTTCATGATGATTCATCCCAACATGCCGTCTGTGGTGCTCGCAGGGCTTTTTCCGTGCTGGTGAACGGGTCGTCCTGGAACTGTCCGCTGGATGAGGTGGACCGCGCTGGCAGCGACGGCACGGTGTGGCGGGTCGCGCGGTCCGTACGCGAGCCTCGTGGCTCACGCCTCGTACGCAGTCCTCACCCAGGACGCCACCGTGACCACACAACCCGTTCCGGGAGCGGGTACGGCGGCCTAGGACGGGGCCCCGTTCCCTAGGACGGGGCCCCGTTCACCCTCGCCCTCACCCCCGGCTAACCGCCGCCAGAATCTCCGGCAACCGCCCCGCCGTCTGCGGCGCCGCTAGGCGGAGGCCCGCCTGGGCGGTGCCGTAGCCGTACGCCGCGCCCAGCGGGAGGACGAGCCAGAGGAAGCCGTGGTGGCCGGCCACGTGGAGCCAGATCGTGAGGGCCACCAGCGGGGCGCACAGCAGGGCGCCGACCAGGCTGCCGCCCAGGATGGAGATCCAGGCCAGCGCGCCCTGCCCGGGCACGACGTTCTTGTAGCCGCTGTCCTGGGGGATGGAGTACGGGTAGCGGGCGGAGGCGATGGAGCCGGTCGCCAGCAGGGCGCCGAGGAGGGCCAGGGCCAGGCCGAGGGTCTCGGCCAGCGCGTCCCAACCGTCAAGGAGGGCGGCGGAGCCGACGACGACCAGCGTCAGGTACGGCACCGCCACCAGGGCCAGCGCCTGGGCCCGGCCGCGGAGTTCCAGATAGGCGTCGCGGGGGGTGCTGATGGTCTGGGCGACCATCCAGAACGCGGAGGAGTCCTGCCCGAACTGATTGTACATCTGCATGCCGAGCAGCCCGGACGCCCAGCACGCCGAGTACACGCTGCCGTTGCCCTGCACCATCATGACCACCGGCAGCAGCAGCCCGATGCCGAGCGCCGTGGCCCAGCTCGCCTTCGTCTTCGGGTCGCGCCACGCGTACTGCAACGTCCGGTGGAACGCGGTGCCCGAGCGGCCGGCGGGCAGCAGCCCGGCGAGGCCGCCGGCCCGGGCGCGTACCCGGCGCTCGCCAGGGGCCTGGATCGTGGACGCGTCCGGCGAGGTCATCAGCGCGGTCAGGCCGCGCTGCCAGGACCAGCCGACGGCCACCAGGAACGTGACGGTCAGCGCGAGTTGCGCGGCGGCGACCCCGTACGAGCCCTCGCCCGCCGACCACACGGCGTCCACCGCGGCGGCCGGCGGCACCCAGCGCAGCACGTCCGCCACCGGCTCCAGCGCGCCGAGCCCGCCCGCGTCGGAGAGCTTCTGCGTGCCGAGGTTGACCGCCTGCGCGCCCACCGCGATGAACAGGCCGCTCAGCAGCGCCAGGTCACGGCCCTTGCGGCTGGTCAGCAGGCGGATGTTGGCGGTCGCGACCATACGGGCCAGCGCCACGCACACCAGCATCGTCAGCAGTACGGCGAGCACGGCGACGGCCGCCGCAGCGGCGCCGTGCGCCACGGCCACCACCGAGCCGACCGCGAGCGCCAGCGTGAACAGCGGGCCGATGCCGATCAGCGAGGTCACCAGCAGCGCCACCACCAGTGACTGCGGGCGCAGCGGCAGCATCACCAGCCGGGTGGCGTCCAGGGTCTCGTCGCCGCCGGGGAAGAACAGCGGCATCACGGCCCAGCCGAGCGCCAGCACCGCGGTGAGCGTGGTGACCAGGGCCGCCGCGTGCTCGTGCCCGCGCAGCGCGACCAGGCCGAGCAGTTGCAGCGCGGCGACCAGCCCGACGACGACCACCGAGGCGAGGTACGCGGCGCGCCGGCCGCTGGACTGCCGCAGCCCGTTGCGCAGCAGTGACAGCTTGAGGGCGGCGAAGACCGCGACCAGGGTGGTGACGGAGGCCGCGGTCGGGGCTGCGGCGGGGGCCGGGGTCGGCGCCGGCGCGCCGGTCGTCGGGGCTGCGGCGCCGGTCCCGGGCCGCTGCTGCGGGGACGTGGTGCTCATCGCGTGCCGCCCAACCAGTCGAGGTGGTGCGCGCGGTCGCGGTCCTGGGCGCCGACCAGTTCGAGGAACGCCTCGTGCAGGGTGGGGGAGGCGCCCCGGACCTCGGCCACCGGGCCGTGCGCCCGGATGCTGCCGCCGGCCATCACCGCCACCCAGTCGCACAACGACTCCACCAGCGCCATCACGTGGCTGGAGATGACCACGGTGGCGCCGGACGCGGTGTACCGCTCCAGGACGCCGCGGATGGACTGGGCGGAGACCGGGTCGACGCCCTCGAAGGGCTCGTCGAGGAAGAGCACCTCGGGGTTGTGCAGCAGCGCCGCCGCGAGCCCGATCTTCTTCCGCATGCCGGTCGAGTAGTCCACCACCAGCTTGTGCTGCGCGCCGGCCAGGTCGAGCACGTCCAGGAGTTGGGTGGCGCGCTTGTCCACCTCGTCGCCGTCCAGGCCGCGCAGCCGCCCGGTGTACGAGAGGAGTTCGCGCCCGGACAGCCGCTCGAACATCCGCAGCCCCTCCGGGAGCACCCCGATCCGGGCCTTGACCGCCACCGGGTCCTGCCACACGTCGTGCCCGGCGATCTCCACCCGGCCCACGTCGGGCCTGAGCAGGCCGGTGACCATCGACAGCGTGGTGGTCTTGCCGGCGCCGTTGGGGCCGACGAGCCCGATGAACTGGCCGGCCGGCAGGGTCAGGTCGATGCCGGCGACGGCGATCTGTTCCCCGAACCGCTTCCAGAGCCCGGAGATCCGCACCGCGACCGGCCCGTCGCCACGGGGAGCACCGGCTATCGAGGGCACGTGGGCGGGCTCGTACGCGGGCCCCTGCGCGGACTCGACACCAACACCGGCACCAGCTTCGCCACCGGCACCAGCTTCGCCGCCGGCCCCAGCCTCGACTCGGGCACTCGCCGCGCCACCGGCCCCGGCTCCAGCCTCAGCCCCGGAACGGACCGCGGCGCCCGCGCCCTCCGCGGCGCCCGCGCCCGCGCCAGCCTCCTCCGCGAGGTCGGGGCCGGGCCGTCGTGCCGCCCCCGCGTTGTTGTGCGCTGCCTCCGATGCCACCGGCTCTCGCCTTCCGCCGCCCGCGGGGAGCGCCCGTATCGTCCCCGTCCAGCGCCCACCCTACGACCGCGCGCCCGGAGCGTGACTGCTCTCGGGCGCGCGATGACCTGCGATGACCTGCGACGAACCGGGGCGACCTGCTGGTGTTCGCCGCTCCCCGGGGCCGGGCCGGGGCCGGGGGCGAGTGGCTAAGCGGCTGACACCTAGCGGCGGCGGGCGAGGCTCGCCTCGCGCCCGCACGCGTACGCCAGCGCGCTCGCCAACTCCTCGGCGTCCGGCAACCAGCGGTTGACGGCGGTGGGCTGCCTGGCCCACAGCACCGCGCCCTGCGAGCCGACGCGCGAGGGCGGCGCCACCACGTAGTCCCCCTCGCCGCGCGGGATCAGGTCCATCGCGGCGGGCGTCCAGCCCAACTCCCGTACGAGATGGGGGAACTTGGCCGCGCCGCCGGCCATCACCCAGAACAGCATCCGGCGGCCCGGCGTGCAGGCGATCGGCCCGAGCGGCAGGTCCATCCGCTCCATCCGGGCCAGCGCCAGACAGCCCGCCGACTCCGACACCTCGATGACGTCGAAGTTGTGCCCGGTGGGCAACAGGATCGACGCCTTCGGGGTCTCGCCCCACATGCGGCGGGCGGCGGCGGGGCTGCCGCTGGCGGAGCCCACCCAGTCCGTGCGCTCCGGGTGCGCCCCCGGCGCAGGGCAGTCGAGCCGCCCGCACGAGCACCGCTCGCCCCCCTCGACCACCTCAAGCCAGGTGCCGGGGTGGACCTCCCAATGGCGCTCCTCCGCGTACCGCACCGCCGCGTCGAGCAGCAGCTCACCGCGCTGCTGGGGGATTTGCCGACTTGCTGTGACGTCCAAGGTCTCCTCCACGCTCAACACAACTCCCGCTGTCACCAAGGGTTACGGCTACTCAGGCGTTGACGGTGCCCGCTTCGCCACGGCACGTGGGGCGCATCGATGCATGAACGGGGGCGCGTACGACGACTCGGGCCGTGTGCGGGTAACCACCTTCCGTGACGAGCACGCACCGGTGCTCGACGGCCGCGATGTCGCGGGGGGACAGGGGCGTTCAGCAGTTGCCCGCATGCGATCAATACGGGCAACTGCGGTATTTCCCCTCTTTTGCGCGGGCAAGGTTCACCAGGCACCGGCGTTCTCCGCGAACGCACAGCAGTCATCAGGGGGTAACACCATGGCCGCCAGGCCACTCGTAGCGCGGCAGCCGAACGAACGGCTCCAGGCGCTCATCCAGGAAGCCGCCTGCTCCAATGCCGGGTTGGCGCGCCGCGTCAACATGTGCGGCGCCGAGCACGGACTCGATCTCCGCTACGACAAGACGTCCGTGGCCCGCTGGCTGCGCGGACAGCAGCCGCGCGGCCGGGCGCCGGCCATCATCGCCGAGGCGCTCGGCCGCAAGCTCGGGCGCACCGTCACCATCGACGAGATCGGCATGGCCGGCGGCAAGAACCTCGCATCGGGCGTCGGCCTCCAGTTCTCGCCCACCGTGCTCGGCGCCATCGAGCAGGTCTGCGAGCTGTGGCGGAGCGACGTGGGTCGGCGGGACTTCCTGAGCGGCTCGACGGTGGCCGCGTCCGCGCTGGTCGAGCCCAGCCGGGACTGGCTGATCACCAGCGCCGACGCGCAGGTGGCCCGCTCCGCGGGGGCCCGGGTCGGCAAGGCGGACGTGGCCGCGGTCCGCGCGACCACGGAGGCGCTCGTCGAACTCGACCACCAGTACGGCAGCGGCCACGTCCGCCCGGTCGTCGTCCACTATCTGAACAGCGTGGTCTCCGGGCTGCTCGGCGGCTCGTACCGGGAGACCGTCGGCCGCGACCTGTTCGCCGCGGTCGCCCGGCTGACCGAACTCGCCGGCTACATGGCCGTCGACACCGGCCAACCGGGCCTCGCCCAGCGCTACTACATCCAGGCGCTGCGTCTTGCGCAGGCCGCCGGCGACCGCGGGTACGGCGGGTACGTGCTGGCCGCGAGCATGAGCCACCTCGCCGCCACGCTCGGCAACCCGCGGGAGATCGCGCAGTTGGCGCGGGCCGCTCAGGAGGGGGCCCGGGGGCAGATCACCCCGCGGGCGCGCGCGATGTTCCACGCGGCGGAGGCGCGCGGGCACGCCCTGCTCGGTGACGCGCGGGCCTGCCAGGCGGCGGCCGGCCAGGCCAGCGCCGCCCTGGAGGCGGCCGATGCGGCCCCCGAGTCGGGCGACGACCCGCAGTGGATCCGGCACTTCGACCGGGCCTACCTCGCCGACGAACTCGCCCACTGCCACCGCGACCTCGGCCAGGGCGAGGCGGCCGGGCAGCACGCGAGGGACGCGGTCGAGCACCACCCGGAGAGCCGGGCCAGACGCCGCGCGATCGGCCTGCTCCTGCTCGCCGCGGCACAGGTGCAACAGCGCGAGGTGGAGGAGGCGTGCCACACCGGCGCCAAGGCCGTCGACGTCCTGAGCGGCCTGCGCTCCAACCGCGGCGTGGAGTACCTGGACGACCTGCAACAGCGCCTCGAACCCTTCCGGGACGAGCCGGTGGTGCGAGAGTTCAGCGCCCGGCTCGAAGTGGCGGCTGCCTGAACCCACGGACGGGGCGGCGGTGCGCGCGGGCGGTGCGCGCCGTCGCCCACGGGGGAGCCGCGTCGCGGTCGGCGGCCCACGTCGACACCGGGGCCGATCGGGGTCGACCGACCGCGACGCGGTCACGCGCGCGGGGGCGCGCGTACGTTGCGAGCCGGGCGCGAGCGGGCGCCGGGGGCCCCGCCCGTGGTGGTGGGGGGCAGCCGTCCGCGCGCCTGACGAGGGGAATCCCTGTCGCACGGGCCTGTTAGCGCGGGCCCCGCCGCCCGGGTCCTGCCGTACGAGCCCATCGTGGCCGGCCTCCCGCGGTACGAGTCCTGCCGCGCGACACCGCAACGTGACCCCCGCCGCATGGGGCCGGTCGTACGAACTCCTGCTGGACGGTCCCCCGTCGTACGAGCCCGGTGCTCCGGCGTGAGGTCCGTCCGGTGGCTTCGGGGCGGGACGGGCTCCGAGTGGTGGCGTGATCACGCAGCGTGGAGGGGGCGGTGGGTGTTCTGCGGGACCTTGCGGCGGGCTGTGTGGGGTGTCACGGCGCGCCGCATCCGTACCGGTCCGCGCCGCGAAACCCCCTTATGAGGGGGGCGGATGGGGGCCGCCCGCGGTTCGGCGGGTGCGTGGACCCGGTAGCGTGACGGGCGGTTCCGTACATCCGCATATCTCATAGGAGTCCCGGTGACGCAGAGCGGACAGGGAAACGAGCCGCAGCCTCCTGCGGCCCCGCCCGCGCACGAGGGCGTGGTCCTGCCCTCGGCCGGCCTGCGCCACGGTGGGGCGCAGGGCGCCGACGGCTGGCCCTCGCCCGAACAGGGAGCGCTGCCGGCCGAAGGCCAGCCGTGGGGCGATCCCTGGGGCCCGAACACGCCGCAGGGCCCGCCGCCCGGCGCCCACCCGGGACAGCCCGGCGCGCTGGTGCCCCGGGAGCCGGTGCCGGGCCAGGCGCTGCCGCCCGCGGCGCCCACCGGCTACGGACCGCTGCCCGGCCAGGACGGCGACGCGACGCAGTACATCCCGCACCCCGGGCAGGCGCCGGGCCAGCCGCTGCCCGACGGATACCCGGCGGACGCCGCGGGCGGGCTCCCCGGGCCGATGCCGGGCGGGGCCGGCGGCCCCCAACCCGGCGGCGCCCTGCCGCTGCCCGCCGAGGGCGCGCCCGGCGCGCTGCCGCAGCAGGCACCCGGCGGCTACGGGGCGCCGGGCCAGCCGCTGCCGGCCGAGGGCCAGTTCCCGACCACCCCGCAGCCGTACTACGGCCAGCCGCAACAGGCACCGCAGCCGCAGCAAGCACAGCCCGGCTACCCGCAGCCCGAGCAGGCCGCCCCCGGCTTCCCGAGCCTCCAGCCCGGCCAGCAGCCGGCCACCCCGCAGCAGCCAGGACCGTACGGCGCGCCCGAGCAGCCGGGCGGCTACGGCGGCGGCCCGGGCCAGCAGCCGCAGACGCAGATCCTGCGCGCGCAGCCGCCCGCCCCGGCCGGCCAGCAGCCGCCGCAGGGCGATCTCTCGCAGCCGCAGCCGCAGCCGCAGATGCCGCAGCCCGAGACGCAGATCCTGCGGGCCCAGCAGCCCGCTCCCGGACCGCAGCCGCAGCAGCCGCAGACCCAGATCCTGCGCGCCCAGCAGCCGGCCCCCGGGCAGCAGCCCGCCGCGCACACCCAGATCCTGCGGCCCACGCCGCCGGCGCCCACCGCCGAGCAGGGCCACACCCAGATCCTGCGGCCGACGCCGGCCGGCCCCGGGCAGCCGGCGGCCGGGCAGAGCCTGCCGCAGCCGGAGTTGCGCCAGCCGGAGTCGCCGGCCGAGTCGACCACCATGCTGCGCCGGCCCGACTACGACGGCCCGCCGCCGGCCGGGGTCGGCACGGCCGAGGAGACCCAGGTGCTGCCGGGGCCGATCCCGGGCGGCCCGCCGCCGCACCCGGGGGGCGCGCCGTACGGGGTGCGGCCCGGGGCACCGGGCGACCGGCAGCCGCCGGCCGAGTTCGACGGGCTGTTCCGGGCCGGCGGCGCGGCCGACGGCCCGGAGTCCACGCAGCAGATGCCGCTGTACGACCAGGGCGCGGGGCCGCAGCCCGCGGCGCAGGGCGGCGGCCCGTACCCGCAGCACGGCGGCTACGGGCAGGAGCCGCCGGCCGACGTCGACTACGTCGGGGACGGCGGCGGGCGGCGCTCCCGGCGCGGGGTGATCATCGGCGTGGTGGTCGCGGCCTGTGCGGTGGCCGGGCTCGCGGCCGGCGCGGCGATCAGCATGAGCGGCGGCGACGGCAAGAAGGACAAGGACAAGGCCGAAACCCCAGGCAAGGAGGTGGTGGCCAGCGACTCGCCGCCGCCCTCGTCCGCGGCCCCGTCGCCGAGCAAGACGGCCGACCCGGCCGAACCGCAGGCCAAGGCGTTGGACGCGCTGCTCAAGGACAGCAACAGCAGCCGGGCCAGCGTGATCGCGTCGGTGAACAACATCAAGACCTGCAAGGCGCTGCCGAAGGCGGCCAGCGACCTGCGCGCCGCGGCCCGGCAGCGCAGCGCGCTGGTGACCAGGCTCGGCCAGATCTCGGTGGACAAGCTCCCGCAGCACACCCAGCTCACCCAGGCGCTGACCAAGGCGTGGCAGTCCTCCGCGTCGGCGGACAACCACTACGCGGCCTGGGCCGACCAGGTCGGCAAGAAGAACGGCTGCCACAAGGGCAAGGCGCGCTCCAGCAGCCACACCGCGCTCGGCAACCGGGCCAGTGGTGAGGCGAGCGCGGCCAAGAACGCGGCGGCGAAGCTGTGGAACCCGCTGGCCCGCAAGTACAAGCTGACCGAGCGCGGGGCGGTCCCGTTCCTGGGGTGCGGCGGCGCACCGCGCGCGGCGGTCGTGCCGCCTGGCGGCTACGCGACCTTGCGGTTGACCAGGGTCTGGCCCACGTCGACGAAACCCTGCTTCACGGCGACGAGCTTGCCGTCCTTGACGACCTGGTAGGTCACGTTGGCGTTGATGATCCGCGGGTAGTTGCGGATCGGCAGCAGGTCCTCGAAGCGCCAGCGGAGCTTGGGCGTGAGGCCCCCGGTGTCCGTGGTGTGGCCGCGGTCGAGCGACGTACGGACCCCACGCGCGGTGATCTTGTCCGAGTCGAGCGCGGTGAGTACGGACTTGAGCACGGTGTAGGCGATCCAGGTGGTCTGCACGCCGGGGTCGGCCACGTCGATGCGGTTGTCGTCGAACGCGTAGTCGTCGACGATCTTGTGCATCGGGTTCCACCGCGGGTCGTCGGCCACCGGGTACCAGCCCGTGGCGTACGTGCCCTCCAGCGGGCTGTTCCGGCCGCCGGTGCTGTCCACCAGGGACTGGCGCACGCTGCCGAGGATGGAGGCCATCCGTACCTGCGAATCCTCCCTCTGCGCGCGGCGGAAGGAGTCGAAGAAGGTGTTGGTGCGCTTGCCGAGCGCCGCGGTCACGCAGCCCTCGGTGCCGCCGGTGTCGGCGACCGCGCTGTCCGAGACGCCGGTGCCCGTACCGGTGCTCGTGCCGGTACCTGTACCTGTGCCGGTACCCGTGCCGGTCCGGGTGCCGCCGGATTTCGCGCCCGCGCCGGCGAGTGCCTCCTTGACCTGGTGCGTGTAGTCGCTCGCGTCCTCCGGGGCGCGGACGTCGGTGGCCGGCTTGCGGTCCCCTTCGGCCAGCCCCGCGTCGAGGAGTTCGGGCAGTTCGTCCCCGGCGATGGTGTCCGGGCGGACCAGCGAGACCGCGGAGCACACGTTCGCCAACTGGCGGCCGTTGCCCGCGAGCAGCGTCGCCTGGCCGCCGTTGACCGGGTACGAGAACGGGCTGCTGAACTCCTCCTCGGAGAGCCCGTAGCCACCTATGTAGGGGATGCCCGCGTCTTCGAGCGGGGACATGAAGGAGCGGCCGTGCTGGCTGTAGGAGCCGACCACGGCCACGGCCTTGGCGTCGACGGCGCGCCGCGCGCACTTGGCGGCGGTGATCGCGTCGTTGCGCTCGTTGCAGGTGATGACGTGGAGCTTGCGGCCGTGGATGCCGCCGGTGTCGTTGACCCAACGGGCGTACGCCTGCGCCATTGCAGGCATGCCCGGCATGTTGGTTGCGTTGGTGTCGTCAGGGGCCCAGGTCACGACCGTGATGGGCTCGCTACGGGACCCGCCAGAGGACCCGGGGAAGGCGCTACAGCCGCTGAGGAACAGCGTGCCGGCCGCCGTGCAGGCCGCCGCCACTCGTGCGGTAGAGGAGGGACGGAGGAAGGAACGTCGCCGACCGTTCATGGGAACAGACCCTTGCGTGCCGCCCAAAACGCCCGAGTGTTGTAGAGAGAATGAAAGGTGTATCGAAGGTGAATTGCGGGGGTGCGTGGAGGGAGTCGGGCGCGGAACGTACGATCGAATACTGTGCAAGGTTCGGAGAAGACTTCCCGTCGCGGCAGGCGCTCGACCACCATGGGCGCCATGCCCCTCACAGACATGCCGTGGTGGCGCTGGCGCAGCAATGTGCGTTCGGCGCTGCACATGCTCTCCGACCCGGTCTTCCAGCGGGACTGTTGGCTCGCCGGCCACGACGGCTACGGGGACGTCACCGACGCCGTGTACCGGCTGGTGGAGGACACCTGGCTGGACAACTGGTCGGCCGAGAAGTACGTCGGGACGATCTTCCGCGACACCCAGGAGGCGGCCCTGGTGGACGTGGCCGTGCTGCGGGTGCTGCGGATCATGCACGAGGTCGGTGCCGACGCCCCCGTCTCCACGTACATGGAGCACCACGGCTGGCCGGAGGCGGTGCGCGCGGCACGGGAGGCGCACGTGCGGCTCGCGGCCAGCGACGGTGAGGACGCGGACGCGCCGCCGCGCTCGCTGCACGCCCTGGCGCAGTTGACCCAGTCCGTCTGACCGCCCGCCGGGCCGCCCGGTGGGCAGCCGGCCCGCCTGTTGGACAGCCGGCCCGGGGGCCGGCGCGGTGTGCGACGCTTGGGCACCATGAACGCCTCGCATCCCGCGCCGCCGCCCGCCCCGGAGCAGTACGTGCTGACGCTGTCGTGCCCGGACAAGCAGGGCATCGTGCACGCCGTGTCCAGCTTCCTCTTCATGACCGGTTGCAACATCGAGGACAGCCAGCAGTTCGGCGACCGTGACACGGGGCTGTTCTTCATGCGGGTGCACTTCACGGGCGGGCAGCGGGACGGTGCGGGCGCAGCGGCGACGCGGCCCGAGACGCCGGTGACGGTGGAGAAGCTGCGGGCCAGCTTCGCCGCGGTCGGCGACTCCTTCGCGATGGACTGGCAGATCCACCGGGCCGACGCGAAGATGCGCGTGGTGCTGATGGTGAGCAAGTTCGGGCACTGCCTCAACGACCTGCTGTTCCGTTCGAGCATCGGCGCGCTGCCGGTCGAGATCGTGGCCGTCGTCTCCAACCACCCCACCTTCGCCGAACTCGTCGCCTCCTACGGCGTCCCCTTCCACCACATCCGGGTCACCGCGGAGAACAAGGCGGCGGCCGAGGCCGAGCTCCTTGAGCTGGTGCGGCGCGAGCAGGTGGAGCTGGTGGTGCTCGCCCGGTACATGCAGGTGCTCTCGGACGACCTGTGCAAGCAACTGTCCGGCCGGATCATCAACATCCACCACTCGTTCCTGCCGAGCTTCAAGGGCGCCAAGCCCTACCACCAGGCCCACGCGCGCGGGGTCAAGCTGATCGGTGCGACGGCGCACTACGTGACGGCCGACCTCGACGAGGGCCCGATCATCGAGCAGGAGGTCGAGCGGGTGGGCCACGAGGTCACCCCGGACCAGCTCGTCGCGGTGGGCCGGGACGTGGAGTGCCAGGCGCTGGCCCGCGCGGTCAAGTGGCACAGCGAACACCGCGTCCTGCTCAACGGACACCGCACCGTCGTCTTCGCGTAGCGGCCGGGCGGGTTCCCGCCGGGCCGCCCGACGGCGGGGACCCGCCCGGCGGGACGTACGGCAGCCGCTCGGCAGGCGGGTCCGCGCCAGGTGCGCGTACGACACGCCCGGCGGGCGGCCCGGCGCCGCGCGGTTGGCCCCGTCGCCCCGCGCCCCGGCCGGTTACAGGCGGGAGAGCGAGGCGGCGGTGCGCAGCACGTCGCGGATCGCCTCCGGGTCGCCGACCTGACCGGCAGCCGCGTCCAGCGGCGGCACGTGTCCCGCGACCAACTGGCAGAACTCCTCCCGGTCCAGCGCGATGTGGGCCACCTGCTCCTCGACGGCCGGCGTCGCGGTGGGCGAGTCGAGCGCGATGTACCAGTGGCCGCCGCCGTGCCCCTCGATCTCCAGGTGCAGGGAGCGGCTCGGCGTCCCGGGCCGGTCGAGGTGGCGCGGCGGGCTGGCGAGCCCGCACTGCCGGCGTTCGGCGAGCGCCCGGGGCAGCAGCCGCGCGCACAGGTCGATCATCAGGTGCAGATGGGCAGCGGCCGGCGGGTCGTACGGATAGTCCACCGCTTCCGCGATGTCGCCGGCGTGCACCCAGCACTCGAAGGCGCGGTCCAGGAACGAGTCGCGCAGCGGCAGCGCGAACTCGCCGTAGGGCACCGAGAGCTGGCTGGTGCCGCGGGCGGCGAACGACACGGTCCGCACCAGGGCGTGCCCCTGCCGGCGCCACGGCTCGCGGACCGCACCGGGCCGCGGCGGCGCCGGCCGCGCGGGGTCGGGTCTGGCCGGCCGGGTGGTCGGCCGCGGCAGGATGCCGGCGGGCCGGGTGCCGCGCCGGGTCAGCCGGGCGAGGTGGGCGGGCGCGTCGCGCCAGTACGCCTCGGTGCGGGCCAGTGGCGAGGCCGGCGCGCCCGGGCCGAGCGGGTCGGGCAGTCCGACGGCGCCGGCCACGATCCCGTCGACGGCCAGCAGGTGGCCGATGACGCCGGCGACGGTGGTGTCCCGCTCCTGGGCCCGCACCCCGTCGTACCAGCGCAGCGGGACCGGCGCCCGCCACTCCGCCTCGCCCATGTCGCTGATCAGCGCGTCGAGCCGGGCGGTCTCCGCGTCGTACGGCGCCGCCCACTCGGGCACCGGGATGCGCGCCGGGCGGCGGCCGAGACAGCCGGCGAGCACCCGGGAGCGCAGCCGCGGATCGAGGTCCAGGTTCTCCTCGGTGTGCAGCAGGCCGACCGCGCGGCGCAGCCGCTCCGCCTCGTTGGAGCACGGGGTGCACTGGTCCAGGTGCCGGTCGACGGCCGCGATCTCATCGGCCGAACAGGCGGCCAGCGCCCAGGCGCCGAGCAGCGACTTCAACACCTGGTGCGAGAGGGCGTCCGGGGCGGTGGCCGGCCCGGACGCCTCGCCGTGGCCGGCGTCCCGGTTCACGCGATCGCCTTCCGCGGCGTCGCCCTGTGCGGCGGCGTTGGCGTCGGGGCTGGTGCCGGTCCCGGCTGTGGCGTCGGCATCGGTGCGCGCTGCCGCGCTGTCTGCCGTATTGCCTCTCGTACTGTCTGCCGCACTGTTCGCCGCACCGGCTGCGGCTCTGGCCGCGCGGATGTCCACCGCGTCGGAGCCTGCTGCGCCTGCTGCGGCGTCCGTTGCCGCTGCGTCTGGGCCCGCTGTGTCCGGGGTCGTGTCCGGGGTGGCCGTGGGGGGTTCGGCTGCCGCGGGTGGGGTGCCTGGCGCTGGTCTCGTCGGGGTAAGTGCATCCGCCGTGGGCTCCGTCGGTCGTGGGGTGGCCTCAGCTCCGGCGGCCCGTGGCGGTGTGCCGGGAGGCTGGGTGCGGTCGGGTGTCTCGCGGCGCTTGGCGGAACGGCCGGGCCAGTGGCCGCCGTCCTCGGCCGGCGCGCGGGGTGCGGGTATGCGGGGTCGCCCGGCGGGGCCGGGTTCGCCGTCGTCGTCCGGGCTGATGCGGCCCGGCTCGCCGGGCCCGCTCACCGGCCCGATCCGTAACCGGGTGGCGAAACGGCCTGCGGGGCGACGTCGTTGGCCGTGGAGAGCAGTTGCAGGCCGAGCCGCAGGCGCCGTCTGGCCTCGTCCTCGGTGACCCCGAGCGCGGCGGCGGCCTGCCGGTAGTCCTGCCGCTCCCGGTAGGCGAGTTCGAGCGCGGCGCGCAGCGGGGCCGGCATGGCGGTCACGATGTAGTCCGCGCGGGCGGCGGCGGATGCCTTGCGGATCGAGGTCTCGACGTTCTCGGCGCTCTGCGGGTCGTCGCCCGTGCCCGCGGCCTCGGCCGCCGCGCTGGTCTTGGCCTGGCGCAGCCGGTACACGGCCTGCCGGTGGGTGAGCGTGGCGATCCAGGACCGCAGGGAACTCTGCTTGGGGTCGAAGGCGTCCGGGTTCTCCCACACGTGCGCGAACACGTCGCGGGTGATCCGGTCGGCCGCCTCCTCCTCACCGAGGACGCGGTACGCGAGGTGGTGCACCAGGGACGCGAAGCGGTCGTAGAGCTCGCCGAGTGCGGCGGCCTCCCCGCGGGCGAGGCGCTGCTGCATCTTGCGGTCCCAGCGAGGCGGTGCCTCCTGCGTCATGTGGCCCCCTGCGTTCCCGATGCCTGTCTCCGGTCGTACGCCGACGTCTCCCCGAATGTAGTCCGCAGCGATGAGAGCGAGGCGGCTTTGCGGCAACGTCCGCCTACCGGGTGGTTGCGGATGGTATGGCGATCGGCACTGTGCGTACGACCGGCGCGGTCCGTGCCGGCGGTGCCGGCCGTACGGGCCCGCGCCGTCGGTACGGCCGATTCGGCGGGTGCGCGCCGAACGTGCGGCACGGCACGTGCCGCCGTGCCGGCTACCCGCCGTTGACGTGCGGTTGTGTCGATGTGTTATCGCGGTGTGACCGGATTTTTGGGGCTGATGTGCCGTAGCGGGGCATAGGGTCGACGGAGCCGGGTGGTTCGGCTGGTGCTCCGGGGTTTCGTGGCGTGGCGCAGGGGCAGCCGCTCCAGGAGCAGTCAATTCCGGTTTGCGGATTCCGACGGGCGGACGAGGAAGGGGCTTCGGGCGCGTGACATTGAAGGTGTTGGAGGTCGAACAGGAGGGGTGGGCGGTGCTCCGGGTCTCCGGCGAGATGGACCTGGTGACCTCGCCCGCGGTCCGTCAGCACGTGCACGACGCGGTGGCCGAGGGGCGCCGGAGTCTGGTGCTCGACCTGGGCGAGGTGCGGTTCTGCGACTCCAGCGGGGTCGGCGTGCTCATCGCGGCCCGCCGGCTGATGCGGTCGTGTTCGGGGCGGCTGCGCCTGATACTGCCCGCCGAGGGCGCCGTGGACGGCTCCCACGTCAACCGGGTGCTGGCCGCCCTGGGCGTACGGCGGCTCTTCGAGGTCTACCCCGACCTCCCCACGGCGATCGACGAGGCCGCCGAACCCCTCTCTGCCTGAGCCCGAGCCAGGCCCCGCCGACCGGGCCTGACGCCCGGGCCCGCCGACCGGGCTTGGTCCTCGACCGCCTGGCCGGGCCCGCTGCCCGGCCGCGCCGACCGGGCCTCGTGCCTGGGTCTGCCGACGGCCCCGCCGCCCGGGCTGGCGCTCGGCCCGCTGCTTGGCCCCCCTGCTGGCCCCGCCCCGCGATCCCGCCCGTACCCCGCCGCCGGCCGGCCCGGCCCCCCCGCAGATCCCCGCACCGGCCCTGCCGCTGCATCCCGTCGCTGCTCCCGCCGCCCCGGCTCAGACCGGGGGGCCGGCCGGGGCCGGGCCCAGGGTGGTGGTGCCGGGGGCGGCCCGGTGACCCAGGCCGGTGCGGTAGGCGTCCAGCGCCGCTTCGACCCGGCCGGTGCGGCGCAGCAGGTCCCCGAGCAGCCGACACAGGTCGGCGAGGTCGCCGGCCGCGCCGGTGCGCTCCAGTAGGGACAGTGCGGCGCAGTAGTGCTCCTCGGCGGCCTCGGTGTCGCCGCGCTCCTCCGCGATCAGCCCGAGCAGCCGGTGCGCCCCGCCGGCGTGCACCGCACCCCGCTCGGCGCTCAGCCCACCGCCGGCCGTCCCCACGGGGGCCCCGCGCCCGCGCCCGCCCGCGCCCCCGCTTCCGTCCGCTGCGGAGACCTCCCGTACGGAGCCGTCTCGTGCCGCGTCCTCGCGCGCGGGGGCACCCGGTGGGGCGGGGGTGAGGAGGGGGCGGAGCAGGGATTCGGCTTCGGTGGACTTGCCGCGGCGGCGGAGCACGTCGGCGAGTTCCACCTCGACCTGGCCGGTGAACAGGGTGGCCCGCTTGGACTCCAGCATGGTGCGGGCGATGCGGAGTTCGTCTTCGGCGCGGGCCAGGTCGCCGTCCTGGGCGTGCACGTAGCCGCGCATCCAGTGGCAGTGCGCCAGGTCGGTGTGGATCTGCAACTGCTGGTAGAGGTCCTGGGCCTTGGCGAGGGCGGCGTCCGCCTCGGCGATCCGGCCGGCGGCGATGAGCGTGCGGGCCACGCCCCGGTGCATGCCGGCGACGAGCACCGGATCGGCGACCCGCGGCGCCAGCGCCAGCGCCATCTCGGCGGCCTGGGCGGCCCTGGCGTGCGCGCCCATGTCCATGTACGGGGCGATGGAGGCGGTGTACAGCAGGAGCAGCGCACCGGGGTCGTGCAGCCCCGACGCGTTGAGCTCGTCCAGTGCGCTCTCCAGCAGGTAGCAGGCGTACCGCAGCTCGCCGGCGAGCAGGTGGGCGGTGGCCCGGCCGCGGATGGCCGGCACCCGGCGCGGCAGCGGCTCGTCCGCGAGCAACTGCTCGGCCGCCTCGAACCGCTCCCTGGCGGTGCCGAGTTCGCCGCTCTCCAGGGCGCAGTCGCCGAGCCCGATCAGGGCCGTGGCGCGTTCGGCCGGCAGGCCGAGTTCGCCGGCCTGGTCGAGCAGGGCGGTGAAGGCGTCGGCCGCGGCGTCGGCCCCGCCGGTGGCCAGGGTGCGGCGGGCGTCGGTCAGGCCGAGCCGCACCTCGGTCGCCGCCTGCGGGGAGCGGCCGGTGGCGAGTTCCTCGGGGCTGACCCCCAGCCGCTCGGCGAGGTGCCGCAGCGCGGCCTCGGACGGCCGTACCCGACCGGCCTCCAGCGTGGAGACGTAGGCGGCGGTGTAGGCGGGCTCGGCCAGTTGGCGCTGGGTGAAGCCGTGTGCGGTGCGCAGCCGCAGCACCCGGCGCCCGATGGCGCGCGGGGCGGTCGGGTCGTCATCGGCGCCCATCGGCTCGACGGGGCGCCGGCCCGGCCGCCCGGCCCCGGCTCTGGACGGGGCCCCGGGCGTGGCTTCGGGCGGGGTCTCGGCCGCGGCTGTGGGGGCCCGTCCCGCGCCCGCCCGCGCGCGAGGCACGTCGGGCGCGTCCGCGGCGGCTGGTCGCTCCGCCTCGCGCGCGGAGGGCGTGGCGGGCGCCCCGCGCCCACGGCCGGCGCCGTCCCCGGATGTGCGGGCGCGCCCCGTACCCGTGCCGCGGCCAGGGGTCGCGTCCCCCGCCGCCCGGGCGCTCTTGTCAGCCACCGTGCCTCGTCTCCCGCAGGTAGTTTGATCGAGGAGTTAAATTCACTTACTCAAATTCTTTTACGTCAGGATGGAACGATGTCGAACGTGATCGCCCCCCATGTGACCGTACGCCAGCCGGGGCTGGTCCTCACTGATCACCTCTTCGACCTCCCGCTCGACCACGCGGCACCGGAGGGCGAGCACCTCCAGGTCTACGCCCGCGAAGTGGTCGCGGCCGACCGTTTCGCCGACCGCGACGAGTTGCCCTGGCTGCTGTTCCTCCAGGGCGGCCCGGGCTGCGCGGCCGACCGGCCGGTGGGCACCGGCGGCTGGCTCGGCCGGGCCGTGCAGGAGTTCCGGGTGCTCCTGCTCGACCAGCGCGGCACCGGTCGCTCCACGCCCGCCACCCGGCAGACCCTGCCGCTCCGCGGCACCCCCGCCGAACAGGCCGACTACCTCGCCCACTTCCGGGCCGACGCCATCGTCCGCGACTGCGAGGCCATCCGCGCCCGGCTCACCGGCGGTGCCCCGTGGACCGTGCTCGGCCAGAGCTTCGGCGGCTTCTGCACGGTCAGCTACCTCTCGTACGCGCCGGAGGGGATCGCGACCGCGCTGATCACCGGCGGGCTGCCGGACCTCGCCGCGGACGCGGACGCCGTCTACCGGGCCGCCTACCCGCGGATGGCGCACAAGACGCTGGCCCACTACGCGCGCTACCCGGGCGACGCGGTGGCCGCGGCGCGCATCGTCCGCCACCTCGCCGACCACGAGGAGGTGCTGCCGGACGGCACCGTGCTCACCCCCGAGGCGTTCCAGCAGCTCGGCATCCTGCTCGGCGGCGGCGACGGCTCGCACCGGCTCCACTACCTGCTGGAGGACGCCTTCGTGCCGACCGTGGACGGGCCGCGGCTGAGCGACCACTTCGGCGAGCAGGTGGCCGCGGTGCTCAGCCGCACCACCAACCCGCTCTACACGCTCCTGCACGAGGCCATCTACGCACAGGACGGCCGCGCCACCGACTGGTCGGCGCACCGGGTGCGGACCGAGTTCCCCGCCTTCGACGCGGTGGGCGCGCTCGCGGCCGGCGACCCGGTGCTCTTCACCGGCGAGAGCGTGCACCCGTGGATGCTCGACGTGCTGCCCGGGCTGCGCCCGCTGCGCGAGACGGCGCACCTGCTGGCCGCCCGCACCGGCTGGGGCCCGCTCTACGACGCGGAGCAACTGGCCCGCAACACCGTGCCGGTGGCCGCGGCCGTCTACCACGACGACCTGTTCGTGGACACCGAGCACGCGCTGCGCACCGCCGCCGCCATCCGCGGCCTGCGCACCTGGGTCACCAACGAGTACGAGCACGACGGCGTGCGCGCGGGCGGCAGCGCGGTCCTGGACCGACTGCTGCGCCTGGCCCGCGGGGAGGCGTAGCCGTACGAGGGGCGCGTCCGGAGGGGAGCCGTACGGGTCGCGGTCCCGGGTCGCGCGGCGGGGCGCGGCCGGGCGGGACGGCGTAGCGGGCGGGACGGGGCGGCGGGTGGGGGCGGCGCCTGCGCCCCGTCCTTCCGTACCCGTCATCCCGTAACGCGCCGCCCCGCACCTGTCGTTCCGTACGAACTCCCGCCCGACCCATTGCCTGGCGCCCGCCGCACCCCTACGTTGAGCGGCAACTTAATTCCACTTAACGAGTTGATTACTGCTCTGGGGGAGCTGCGTATGTCCAGACGAGTCCGGGTTCGTACCGCCGCGCTGGTCGCCGGGGTGAGTGCGGTGGCGCTGTTGGCCGGCACGGCGAGTGCGGCCGGCGGGGCCGGCGCGGCCAACGGGTCCAGCGGGGCCGGCGGCGCCGGTGGGGACGGGCGGGCCCACCGGGTCGAGTACTTCAGCGGGCCGGGCAGCCACGGCCGGCACGTGCAGGTGCCGGCGGCCACGCCCGAGCGCATCGCCCGGGCGGCGGCCCCGCTGGCCCCCGCGGCGCGGGCCGCGGACGGCGACGTCACCCCGATCGTGGAGAGCGGCTCCACCGCGGACAAGCTCGACGTCGTCGTCATCGGCGACGGCTACACCGCGGCCCAGCAGGAGGACTTCCACGCCGCGGCGCGCGCGAAGTGGCAGCAGATCTCCTCCGTCGCGCCGTACGACGCCTACCGCGGGCTGTTCAACGTGTGGGCGGTGGACGCGGTCTCGCGCGAGTCCGGCGTCTCCGGCGACCCGGTCAAGTCGGTGGTCAAGGACACGGCGCTGAGCTCGTACTTCTGGTGCAGCGACATGGAGCGGCTGCTGTGCGTGGACACCGACAAGGTGGAGGCGTACGCGGCGAAGGCGCCGGCGGCCGACCTGGTCATCGTGGTCAGCAACTCCACCAAGTACGGCGGCGCCGGCTACAACGACGTCGTCTCCGGGCCCGGTTACGACGGCATAGCCACCGTCTCCTCCGACGACCCGCGCTCGGGGCAGATCGCGGTGCACGAGACGGGCCACTCGCTCGGCAAGCTCGCCGACGAGTACTTCTACGACGAGGACAGCACCTACACCGGCCCCGAGCCCGGCGAGCCCAACAGCAGCACGCTGAGCGCGTCCGCGATGGCGGCGCAGCGCACCAAGTGGCACCGCTGGCTCGGCCAGCAGTCGCCGGACGGCGGCACGGTCGGCGCGTACGAGGGCGGCGGCTACTTCGCGCACGGGCTGAACCGCCCCACCGAGAACTCGATCATGCGGACCCTGGGGCGCGAGTTCAACCTGCCGGGGCGCGAGGCGATGATCGCCGGCTTCTACCGGCACGCCTCCGTGCTGGCCAGCACGGTGCCCACCGACCGGCCGCTGACGCGGGGCCAGCGGGTGCGCGTCCAGGTGCCGGCGTCGGCGTCGGTGCGGTGGTACGTGGACGGGCGCGAGGTGCGCTCGGCGCGCGGCAAGGAGGCCGTCACGCCCGCCTCGCTCGGCGCCCGCCCGGGCCGCTGGCACCAGATCACGGCCCGCGCCACCGACACCACGGACGCGGTCCGCGACCCCGCGGTGCGCGCGCTGCTCACAGACAGCAGGTCGTGGTGGGTGCGCGGCTGACCCTGCGGGTCAACTGCCTTGTGTGCCCCGTGAGTTGAGAGTGCGAGCGGCGGTGGCCGGTGGCTCGCCCGGGGAATTCGGGGCGGGTTGGGGAGTGGTGGCCCGCCTGCGCCCCGGGTCCGCCCGCTCCGCGCCCCGGCCCCGCCGCGGCCGACTGGTCCACCGCCGCCGCGGCCGGCCCGGCACCTTTTTCTTACAACGTTCTCTTTAGGGCTCAGTAATTGACGGTGCATCCGTCTCGTGCGGCGTGCGACTAGGCCGATTGCGCAGGTCGGGGTCATATGCCGGCGCGTCGAATCAGCTAGGGAGCAAATCGGACTAAAGGGGTGTAATTTGGGCGTCGTGAGGAGTCATCGACAGCGATGACTACGCCTATTTGAGGAGGCAATCAATGCTTGCTCAGCACACCACGTCCCTTCTCGCCACTCCGACCGATGCGGCGGCCATCGGCCACCTGATGACGGAGCCCGAGGCCCCGCTCAGCGATGCGCCGATGTACACCCCGCAGGCAGCGGGCGTCCTGCTGCTTCTTGCGCTTCTTTCGCCGAAGGAGCCCAAGGACAAGTGACCCCTGATCGGTCGCAGACGGCCTATGCCGAATCGGCGGCCGACCTGGCACACCGTGTCCTCGGTGCCCTTCGGGGCGCCGGGGGCACGGCGCTGGTCGCCGAGCACGTCGAGCGCGCGGAAGATCCCAAGGCCGCACTGGCCGCGCTGCGCGTCGTAGGAGCGGACGTCTTCGCCCCGTACCTGCTGGGCGACAGCGTCTTCCATCCGCAGGACGCCGAGGCCGTCGCCATGGCCTTCACCGTCTTCCCGCCCCCCGTCAACCCGCCGACGCCGCCGCCGGACGGGCCCGCCGAACCCTGGGTCGTCGCCTGGCGCGACTGGGCGATGGCCGCCGTGCTCGGCCGGTTCGCCGAGGTCGGCGGCGACGCCCTGCCGCCCACCGTGCGGACCGACGCCAGCGGCGTCGCCGAGATCGTCGACGCCCCCGGCGGCACGGTGCGCGCCCCGGAGCCGCAGGGCGCGCCGCTGCTGTCGGAGGCACGGTTGCGCGCCGCCTACGGCACGGCCGGCGCCCGCGATGCGCTCCGGGTGCCCGAGGGCTCGTACACCGCGGACCGGCTGCACGCGGCCGGCTCGCACGGCGTCGCCTACCCGGCCGACGCCCCCGCCACGGCCGCCGAGGCCGCCGGGCTCGACTGGCAGCGCTGGTCGGTCCGGATGGGGCAGCTCTCGCCGCTGGCGCTGCCCGGACTCGACAGCGCCGTGCACCGGGCGGCCCGGGCCGCGCCGCTGGCCCTGGCCCGGGGCGCGAGCCGCGCCCTGCTGCGGCGCGACCACCCCACGGCCGTCCACATCCTGCGCTGGCTGGCACTGCTCGGCTCCGAGGGCGTGCCGCTGCCCATCGAACTGCCCCCGCTGATCGAGCACGTGGAGCTGCTGGGCGGCGGCGGGCCCCGGCTCGCGCTCGACCTGGCCATCGCCCGCCGACTGCTCGCACTGGAGCTCCCCGCATGACGGCGTCCGTCACCCAGACCGCACACCAGGTCAGCTCCAAGGCGCTGGCCTGGCTGCACACCCACCACGAGCGCGGGGCGCTGCCCGAGGGCACCACCGCCGACCTCGGCGACCCGGACAGCGTGTACAAACCGCTCGGCGAGACGGCGCTGGCCGGCACGCTCGTACTGCGCGAGGCCGCCGCCGGCACCGCCGAACTGCGCATCGCGCGCGAACTGCTCGACTACTGCTGGCGGCAGTTCCGCGAGGGCGACATGCTCTACGAACGGCTGCTGCGCTACCCGATGATGAGCGACCCGCTGGAGACGTACGCCCACTTCACCCGGGTCGGCTACCGGCACCGGCCGCTGGAGCGGCTGCTGACCCACACCACCGGGCTGCGCACCGTGCGCGGCCTGGAACAGCAGCCCAACCGGAAGCTCGCGGTGGCCAACGCCGCCCGCATCGTCGGCATCGACCAGGGCAGGCACGCCTACGACTGGGACACGCTCACCCGCGCCACCTGGCTCGGCGGCACCCCGGAGCCCTGGCTGATCGACTGGATGACCGGCTACTCGCTGACCCACACGGTCTTCCACCTGACCGACTGGGGCGGCAACCCGACCGGTCTTTCACCGGAGTTGACCGAGTACGTCGCCACCTGGCTGCCGGTGTGGATCGACATCTGGGCCGAGATCGAACAGTGGGACCTGGTGGCCGAGTTGATGATCGTCGGCTGCTGCCTGGACCGCCCGTACTGCGACGCGGCCGACTGGGAGCTGCTGGCCCGGGTGCAGCACGCGGACGGCCTGCTGCCGCGGGACGGCGACCCGGTCTCCGACGACCCCGACGAACGCTTCCAGGACCACCAGCACACCGCGGTGGTGGCGGCCGTCGCCGGCACCCTCGCCGTCTCCCGCACCCTGGGCGGCGGCTCCGCGCCGGTCAGCGGCCGGTGACCGGCGGCGGGAAGCGGCGCAAGGCCGCGGGTACGGGCACGGGTACGGGCGCGCCGCGCGGCAAGGCCGCTGGCGCGGCGCGGGGCGCGGGTGGTGCGGCCCGGGGCGCCGGTGGTGCGGCGCGGGGCAGGCGGGGCGCGTCCGGCGCGTCCGGCGGGGCCGGGACGGCGGCTGGTGCCGCTGGTGCTGACGGCACTTCCGGCGCGGCTGGTCCTTCTGCTGCGGCTGCCACGACTGGTGCTGCTGGTCCTGCCGGTCCTGCTGCCCCGGCTGGTCCTGCCGGTGCCGCGTCGGCCGGGGTGCGGGCGGCCGGCGTACGGGCCGGTGCGGCGGCCGGGCCGCCTGCCGCGGCGGCAGACGCTCCCGTACGGCCCGCGGCGCAGACGACGCAAGCGGCGAAGGTGACGGAATCGGCGAAGGCGACGGACCCCCCGGCCGGACAGCCACCCCGGCCCGGCGACGACGGGCCGGGGACCGCCCCCGTACGACCCGGTCACGACGGGCCGGGGACCGCCCCCGTACCGGGCCGCGAGCCGCCTCGGCCCGGTACGGACGGGCGGCCCGCGGCCCCCGGGTCGGCACCCGGCGGACGGCGGGGCCGCGCGCCCGTGCGGCCTGCGCCGGTGGGGGCCGAACCCGCCTGGGCCACCGAGGCGTTGGTGCCGCTGCTGCGCGCCGCGCCGGGGGCCAGCGGGGTGGCCGTCGCCGCCCGCCGCGGCGCGGACCGGGTCTTCCTCGCGGAGGGCCGAACCGCCTGGGGCGACGGCCGGTCGGTGGACGCCGACACCCGCTTCGAGATCGGCTCGCTGACCAAGCCGCTGACCGCGCTGCTGCTCGCGGAGTCGGTGGCGCGCGGCGAGGTGCGGTACGAGGACCCGATCACCCGCTTCCTGCCGCGGATCGCGGCGCCGAAGGGGCCCGGCGGCCCGATCACGCTGCTGCACCTGGCCACCCACACTTCCGGCCTGCCCCGGCTGCCGCCCGGCTTCCTGCTGCGCGGCGCCCCCGAGTGGTTCACCAACCCGTACGGCACCTTCCGCACCGAGGACCTGCTCGCCGCGCTCGGCCGCACCCGCACCCGGGTCAGGCCGGGCACCAGGTTCCGCTACTCCAACTTCGGCGTCGGGCTCCTCGGCCACCTGCTGGCCAGGGCCGCGAGCCCGGGCCGCGGCGCCTACGGCGACTTCGGTGAACTCCTCGCCGCCCGGGTGCTGCGCCCGCTCGGCCTGCGCCGCACCACCTGCGGCCCCGACCTGCCGCAGGCCACCGGCTACTGGCACGGCAGGGCCAGGCCGCCGTGGGAGATCCCCGGCCTGCCGGGCGCGGGTGCGGCCCGCTCCACCACCCGCGACCTGCTCTGTCTGCTCGATGCGCTGGCCGACCCGGCCGCCGCGCCGAGCACCGCGCCGGCCCGGCTGATCGCGGCCCTCGCCGATGTGACCAGGCCCCGCCTGGTGGTGCCGCGCAGCACCGCGCGGCTGGCCCTGGTCTGGAACATCAGGCCGCGCCCCGGGCACGACCTCTACCACCACTCGGGCGGCACTCGCGGCTTCACCGCGTTCGCCGGGTTCAGCCCCGCGGCCGGTGTCTCGCTGGTCGCGCTGGCCAACCGGGCACCCGCACTGAGCGGCGCCTTCATCCAGCAGGCGTACAGCGCGTTGCGGGGGTTGGCGGCAGGGTGTGTGGAGGGCGCGTAAGCGGCGTGCCCCCGCCCGGCCGGCCCGTACGGGCCGTGTTGCAAGATGAACCGCATGGTAGGCAACGGGGGCAACGCCCGGCTGATCGCCGGGCGTTATCGATTGGTGGGGCAGTTGGGCCGCGGCGGCATGGGGACCGTCTGGCGGGCGCAGGACGAACTCCTCGGCCGGCAGGTCGCGGTGAAGGAACTGCACCTGGTCGAGGGCCTGTCCGCGCTCGACGCCCAGGTGCAGCGCGAACGCACGCTCCGCGAGGCCCGTACCGTGGCCCAGCTCAAGCACCCGCACGTGATCGTCCTGCACGACGTGGTGGAGCAGGACGAACGCCCCTGGATCGTCATGGAGTTGGTGGACGGCCGCTCGCTCGCCGACCAGCTCGCCGAACGGGGCCCGGTCGACCGGCGGGAGGCCGCGCGGATCGCCCTCGCGCTGCTCGACGCGCTCGCCACCGCGCACGGCCGGGGCGTGCTGCACCGCGACATCAAGCCCGCCAACGTCCTCATCGAGGCGCCCACCGGCCGGGTCGTCCTCACCGACTTCGGCATCGCCCAGGTCACCGGCGCCACCACCATCACCGAGACGGGCACCTTCGTCGGCTCGCCCGAGTACACCGCGCCGGAGCGGATGTCGGGCCACAGGACCGGCCCCGAGTCGGACCTGTGGTCGCTCGGGGTGCTGCTGTGCACGCTGGTCAGCGGCGAGTCCCCGTTCCGGCGCGACTCGCTCGGCGGGGTGCTGCACGCGGTGGTCTTCGACGAGATACGCGCCCCGGCCGAGGCCGGCCCGCTCGCCCCGGTCATCCTCGGCCTGCTCACCCGCGACCCGGCCCGCCGACTGACGACGGCCGGGGCCCGCGCCCTGCTCGGCGCGTACGCGGCGGACCCGCCCTCGGACGACGGCTTCCCGCTGCGGGGCGCCGCGTTCGCACCGTCGGCCGGGGCGGCGGCCGGATCGCCGTCCGAGGGTCCGTCCTCCGCAGGCACCGCGCCCGGCAGCCTGCCGTACGGAGACTCTTCGTACGGCGCCCCCTCGTACGGCGCCCCGCATCCCGGCGCCCCGCTCCCCGGCCGTACGGGGTACGCCGGCCCCGCCCGCACCGCGCAGCCGCCGGGCCCGGGCCACACCGCCCCGGCCGGCCACCTGCCGACCGATCCGGCAGCGCCAGCGGCGGCAGCCGCGTACCTGGCAGCGGGCCAGCCGGGACGGCAGGGCCGGCCAGCGGCAACGGGCCCCGCCGCAGGACCGCCCGCAGCCGCCGCCTCGGCGGGACCTGCCGCCCCGACAGGTTCCGCCGCCCCCACCGGCCGTGCCGCGGCCCGCGCCGCCGGGCGGAGTCGGCCCACGGTGCGGGACGCGCTGCCGCGCGGGCGGGCCGCCGCCGTGGCCGGTACCGCCGTGCTGGCGCTGGCCGGTCTGACCGTGGGCGTGGTCGCCGTGCTCGACAAGGACGGCGGCAGCTCCGCCAGCGCCCAGGACGGTGACGGCGACCCGAGCCGCAAGGGCGAGAACGACGGCAAGGGCGAAGGCGACGGCAAGGGCGAGGGCGCGCAGCACGGCGGGGGCGGTGGCGCGGACCGCGCGCCGACCGGTCCGGCCTCCGTCCCCACCGCCGCCCCCGAGGGGTACGAGCTGGTCACCGACCCCGCCGGGTTCCGGATCGCGATCCCCCAGGGGTACGTCCGCTCGTACGAGCCGCCCCGGGTCTACTACTACTCGCCGGGCCGGGCGTTCCGGATCGGTATCCACCCGCAGTCGCTCGACCCGCGCGGAGCGGTCCGCGTGATGCGCGAGGCGCACGCCGAGGGCGCGCAGCGCTACGACGGCTATCGGGACGGCCGGGTCACCGAGACCACCAGGAACGGGCACCCGGCCGCGCGGTGGGAGTTCACCTGGGACGGGGCCGAGGACGACGGGGGCGCCCGGCGGACGTACGACCTCAGTTGGGACGAGGGCGGGCAGATGTATGACATTTGGATTTCCGCCCCGATATCCCAGCAAGCCGAAGGAAAGCGGCATTTCCAGACGTTGGTGGACACCTTCCGTCGCCCCGGCGCGGCCGGCTGACCGCCGCGGCAACGGCTTGGTCACCATCGCGCGTACCGCCCCGGCCCGCTGGCCAGCGACGTCCCGCGGCGGGTCATGATGAGTGGCATGACAAACCATGGGGGACGAGCGGACGAGCCCACGAGTTACGGGCTCCAGCCGCCGCACGCAGCGCATCCCCCGGCCGCACCCAGTACGGCGCCGGACCACGGCGCCCGGCACGACGCGTCCCACGGCCCCGCCACGGGCCCCGACGCGGGTCAGCGCCCGGGCCCCGCCCCGGCGCAGGAGCAGGGGCGAGACGGCCGGGGCCAGCACCAGTCGGCGCACGGCCAGCAGTCGGCGTACGGCCGGCCCGCCGACGCACCGCAGCCGCAGCCCTACGCCGCGGGCGCGGGTACGGGCCACGCGGCGTACGGCCAGGCCAGCGGCAACGGCAACAGCAGCGGCGTCAGCGGCAGCGGCCACGGCGTCGGGGTCAGCGCGCCCGGGCCCGTACCGGGGCAGCCGGCCGGCGGCGGCCACCAGCACGCCTACGACCCGACGCAGCAGGCCGACCTGCCGGGCCGCCGGGACGCCGCCGGCGGGTACCCCGGCGCCCCGTCGAATGCGGCGGCCCCCGCCGCGAC
>NZ_JBLIWA010000029.1:0-97848 GCF_047525675.1 Streptomyces sp. 796.1
CCGCCGCACCGGCCGCACCCGCAGCCCCCGCCGGACCGGCCGCCCAGGCCGCCGTCGCCGCGGCCCCGCAGCCGCAGCCCGTCGGCGCCCCAGTGGGGGCTCCGGTAGGCGCGCCGCACGGCCAGCCCGTCGTGTCGGCGCCCGGGTACGGCGTCGGCCAGCCGCAGGCGCCGGCCGCGCCCGCCCAGGCGTACGCCCCGGCCGGCTTCGCGCCCGGCGGCTACACCTCGCCCATCCCGATCCAGCCCACCCGGTTCAGCCACGCGCTGGCCTCCGAGTGGACGAAGATCAAGTCGGTCCGCTCCACGGTGTGGACGCTGGCCATCATGGTGGGTCTGGTGGTCGGCATCGGGCTGCTCACCGCGACGGGGCTGGCCAGCGGCGACACCGACCTGGACGGCGAGTCTCCGCTGGCCTTCGGCTTCTTCGGGATGCTGCTCGGCGTGCTGTGCGTGATCACACTGGGGGTGCTGGTGGTCTCGGCCGAGTACAGCACCGGCATGATCCGTACGACGCTGACCGCCTGCCCGAGCCGCGGGCGGGTGCTGGCGGCGAAGGCCACCGTGTTCTTCGGGCTCACCTTCGTGGTGACGCTCGCCTCGACCGCCGTGGTCGGCCTGATCAACGATTCCCTGCTCAGCAGCTCCAAGGGCGCGGGCGCCACCGGTGGCTCGGAGTGGTTCAAGGCGACGGTCGGGGTCAGCCTCTACGTGGCGCTGCTCGGGCTGCTCGCGCTGTGCGTCGGCTCGATGCTGCGGCACTCGGCGGGCGCCATCACGATCATGATCGGTGTGGTGCTGCTGCCGCTGGTGCTGGCCCTGTTCATGCGCGGTGAGGCGCTGGAGACGCTGCGCGAGAAGCTCTTCGAGTACTCGATCCCGAGCCAGCTCGGCGTGATGTTCAGCAACACCGTCACCGACTCGGGCCCCTCCGGCTGGGACCCGCTGCTGATCATCGTGATCGTCTCCGGTGCTGCGCTGGCCGGCGCCTTCACGCTGCTGGAGCGGCGGGACGTCTGACCCACCGCGGAACGCCCGACCCACCGCGGGGCGCACGCCCACCGGCGCGCGCCCACCGGCCGCCACGAGCCGCCGGGGCCCGCCCCCGCGCGCGTGCCCGTCAGTAGCGTGGCGCGTTACGAGACCGCTGGAGCCGTGCGCTCCGGCGGTCTCGCGCGTTCCAGCAGGCGCGGTGCCAGTGCCTGCGGTCGTCCACGCCCGCGTACTGCTGCCAGGCCACCAGATGGCCGACGCCCGGCGGGATCTCCTGGTCGCACCCGGGGCAGCGGTAGTACTTGCCGGCGGCGGCGCCCGCGACCGGGCGCACCAGCCACTCCTCCCCCTGCCAACTCTCCGTGCGCTCCAGGGCGGAGGAGCCCGACGTGGAACGCTCTGCTGGCTGCTCGCCGCCTCGCGGCGGGCGGTTTCGGCGAGGAGACACGGGACACCTCGTGGGTTCGACTGAGACTACGGACCGTTACCAGAGTACGGGCTGTCGTCACGGTCCGGGACCCCCCGGAGCAGCACGCTCCGCAACATCTCCCGATCATCATGAAAACTTCTTGCCAGGCCGTGCCTTTGGCACGTGACAGGCGTTAATGCCTCCCGGGAGGGCCGCGTCGGTCGGAACACTGCAAGAGGAGGCAGAGAACGATGCGCGTTGGAGCATTCGTCCTGGCAGGGCAGTTCCCGGGCCAGGGCCAGCGGGAAGCACTCCGCAGGGCCATCAGGACCGCGGAGGTCGCCGAGGAGTCCGGGCTCGATGCGGTCTGGTTGGCCGAACACCACTTCATTCCGTACGGCGTCTGTCCGTCCGCCACCACCCTCGCCGCACTGGTACTCGGTCGCACCCACCGCATCGGCGTCGGTACGGCGGTGAGCGTACTGTCCACGACCCACCCCGTCGCCCTGGGCGAGCAGGCGGCACTGTTGCACCTCACCACCGGCGGCCGGTTCACGCTGGGCGTGGGGCGCGGCGGGCCCTGGGTGGACCTGGAGGTCTTCGGCACCGGGCTGCGGGCGTACGAGGAGGGGTTTCCGGAATCGCTCGACCTGCTGCTGCGCTGGTTGCGGGAGCCGGCGGTCGGCGCGGACGGAGAACAGTACGCCTTCCGGGAGGTGCCGGTCGTACCGCGGGGTGACGAGTTCTTCGACGGGGTGGCTGCCGACGGTCCGCCGATCGTCGTGGCCTGCGTGTCGCCGCGCGGCGTACGGCTGGCTGCCGAACGGGGACTGCCCATGCTGCTCGGCATGCACTGCGGGGACGAGGAGAAGGCGGAGATGGTCGCCCTGTGGCGGCGTACGGCGCTCGCCGCCGGCCACTCCCCCGATGCGGTCGCCGGCGCCGACCACGTCTCGATGGGGGTGCTCCAGATCGCCGACAGCCGCGCGGACGCGACCCAGACGCTGCTCAAGGCGATGCCGGGCTGGCTGCGGCAGGGCCTCGACGCGTACGTGACGGTCGACGGGCGGCAGCGCGCGATGCGCGACCCGCGGGCCTATGCGGAGCAACTGTGCGCCCTGCACCCGGTGGGGCCGCCCGAGCTCTGCGCCGACCTGCTGGCGGCCAGCGCGGAGCGCACCGGCATCGACCGGTTCGCGTTCCTGGTGGAGGGTTCGGGCGAGCTGACCAGCACTGAGGAGAACGTCCGGCGGCTGGGTGAGGAAGTGTTGCCGCGCTGTCGGTGACGGCCCGCGCGTGCCCCGCGCCGGCGGCGCGGGGCACAGCGTCCGGCCCGGCCGCTGGGAGGGCTGAGGGCCGTCCTGCGGGGCGCACGGGGCGGCCCGTGCGGAAGGGGCTGCCGCCCCGTGGCGTTCAGTGTGCGTGGCGTACGGAGCGGCAGCTCGGGCACATCAGCAGTCACGCAGTTCCGGTGACTGGTTGAGCAGTTGCCCACGGATGGAGGTGAAGCGGGCGAACCGGTCGTCGGCCGCGGGGTCGAGCGGGAAGACCGCTACCCGGTGGCAGTTCTGGAAGGCCAGGCGGACGCCGAAGTGCCGCTCCAGCGAGCCGCGTATCGCGTCGCTGGCCAGCGCGCGCAGCAGTTGCCCGCGCGCCTGCTCGTCCGGCGGCGGGACCTGGTTGTCCGCGAAGTCACCGCCGTCCACCTTGAGCCGGGCCACCAGAGAGCTGACCATCTCCCACGCGTACGGCAGGGAGGTCCGGACGCAGTCGACGAATTCTGCTTCGTCGACCTCGCCTCGCTCGGCCTGTTCGAGCAGGGCCGGTGAGACGTCGAGCGACATGGGTTCTCCTCTCGTGACCCCGGGGCCGGGGTCCTGCGGATGGGGGCCGGGGGGCCGCGACGCAGCGTACTCGGGCGGCAACCCGCTGCTTCAACGGTAATTCGGGCCACCGTGCCGACACCAGGACGTTGCACTCACTACCGGCCAACGCCGAACGGGCCGGCGGCGGGCGAATCGCGTGCACGGGTCGGCGTCGAGTAGCGTTGCCGACCATGCGTCTCGTCATTGCCCGCTGCTCCGTTGACTACGCGGGCCGGCTCACCGCCCACCTCCCCTCCGCGCCCCGGCTGATCCTGGTGAAGGCCGACGGCAGCGTCTCGATCCATGCGGACGACCGGGCCTACAAACCCCTCAACTGGATGTCTCCGCCCTGCACCCTCAAGGAGGGCGAGGACCAGGTGTGGACCGTGGTGAACAAGGCGGGCGAGAAGCTCATCATCACCATGGAGGAGGTGCTGCACGACTCCTCGCACGAACTGGGCGTCGACCCGGGTCTGATCAAGGACGGCGTGGAGGCGCACCTCCAGGAGCTGCTGGCCGACCGGATCGAAACGCTGGGCGACGGCTACACGCTGATTCGGCGCGAATACCCCACCGCCATCGGCCCGGTGGACATCCTGTGCCGGGACGCCGACGGCGGCACCGTCGCGGTGGAGATCAAGCGCCGGGGCGAGATCGACGGCGTCGAGCAGTTGACCCGCTATCTGGAACTGCTCAACCGCGACCCGCACCTGGCCCCGGTCAAGGGCGTCTTCGCGGCCCAGGAGATCAAGCCGCAGGCCCGGGTGCTCGCCACCGACCGCGGCATGTCGTGCGTGGTCCTCGACTACGACGCCCTGCGCGGCATCGAGGACGACAAGCTCCGACTGTTCTAGCTGTTGCTGGCTGTTTCTGGCTGTTTCAGCCGGGGCCGCGCCGTAGCGGGTTCCCGCCGTTGCGGGTCGCGCGCTCGCCGGCTCCCGCCACGCCCCGGCTCCCGCCGCAGCGGGTCCTCGCCGTAGCCGAATCCCGCCGTAGCCGGCTCCGGCCGTTCTCGTCGCGGGTCCTGCCGACCCGCCGCCTCGGGTCCCGGCCCGGCGGTTCCGGCATTCCGCCTCACGTTCTGCCCGCGCCGCCGGCCGGCCCTCCGTACGAGGGACCGGCCGGCGGCGCGGTCGTTCAGCGCGGGGTCGGGTCCTTGGTGAGCTGGCTCGGCGACTGCGGCGGGGCGTCCGTGGTCGGGGCCGTGGTCGGCGGGTCGGTCGGCTCCGTCGGCGGGTCGGTGGGCTCCGTCGGGGGATCGGTCGGCTTGGTGGGCGGGTCGGTCGGCTTGGTCGGCGGATCGGTGGGCCGGGTCGGCGGCGGATCGCTCGGCCTGGTCGTCGGGGCGGTCGGCTCCGGGTCCGGGTCGGTGGGGCTGCCGGTGTCCGTGGGGGCGTCCGTGGTCGGCGTGCCGCTGGTCGACGGGGTCTCGTCGGGGCTGTCGCTCGCGCCGGTGGACGAGGACGGGCGCGGGGCGTCCGGGGCGCCGGGCGTGGTGCCGCCGCCCGGCCGGCCGGTGTCGCCCGGGGCGTTCCGGCTCGGCTCCTCGCCGGTCTCTTCGCCGTCCGGCGCCGGCTCCTCCTGGCGCAGGATGGTCTTCCGGGGCGCGACCCGGTCCGGTTCGCCCTCGTCGCCCGAGGTCGCGCCCAGTGTGACGACGGCCCCGAGCACCGCGACGAGCAGCGCGCCCGCGCCCGCAGCCGCCAGGTTCCGCCGGGCCTTGACCACCAGCGGCAGCCGGCGCACCGAGGCCCGCCACCCGCCGGAGACCGCGCCCGCACCGGCCGCGCCCTTCCCGGCCCCCGCACCGGCCTTGTCGGCGCCCGTCGCGCCGTGGGCGGCAGCAGCCGCGCCGAGCGCGACGCCCTGGAGCGTGTCGTCGTCCGCGGTCGGCGGCAGTTCCGCGGTCGGGTCGTCGGCACCCGGGGCGCCCGCGGGCCCCCCGGCCTGCGGCTCGGTGGCAGGCTCCACGCCGCCGGTGAGCGCGCCGAGCGTGTCCAGGCCGCCCGGCGCCGAGATGCCCGTACGGTCCACCACCAGGGCCAGCGCCCTGCGTCCTGCGACGGCGCCGCGCCGGTCGGCCAGTACGCCGCGCAGCGAGATGGACGCCTCAAGTTCGGCGCGGGCCCGGTCCACCTGGTCGGTGCAGAGCGCGAGGACGCCCAACTCGTGGTGGAAATACGCCTCTTCGGCTACCTCGCCGGCGAGTCTGGCCGCTTCCTGACCGTGCCGCAGACAGCGTTCCCACGCGCTCCAGTGCAGCCCGGCGGCGAACGCCGGGGCCGCCGTCCTGGCCAGCAGCACCGCCGCGCTGAGCTGCCCGACCCGCTGCCCGCCAGTGTCGGCGGCGCCGGAGGCAGCACCGGAGGCACTCGACGCATGAGTCGCACTCGACGCACCAGCCGCTCCCGACGCACCGGCGGCTCCGGCGGCCGGCGCGGTGTGCGTACCGCGGGCGGTGACCAGGGCCGCCAGCGCGCCGAGCATCGCGTCCGCTTCCTCCACGGCGCGGGCCGCCGCCACCGAGGGGTGGCCGGCCCACCACGCGTAGTGCTGGGCAGCGGTCAGCGCGCGGGTCGCCGGGTCCTGCGCCAGGCCGGCCGCGGTGAGTTGCGCGGCGACGCCGGTGCCCAGCCGGTAGTGGTCGCCGGCCTGGGTGACCAGGCCGCAGTCGAGCAGTTCGGCGACGGCGGCGTCGGCCTGCGCGTCGCCGATGAGTGCGGGCAGGTGCGCCGGGTGCGGGCACTCCCCGCCGAGCGCCAGCGCGAACTGGAGCGCCTCCCGGGCGGCGGGGCTGATCAGGCCGGCCAGCAGGGCGGCCGGGGCGACACCGTCGGTGAGGGTGAGGGCAGCCGGCGCGGCGGGCCCGGCTCCCGTGGGTCCCGTGCTGGCGGGTCCCGTGCCGGTGGTCGGTGCGGCGGGCCCGGCGGCGGCCGGTGCCCCGGCCGCTTCGGCGTCCGGTCCGCTGGCCGCGCCCGCCCGCTGCCCCGGCGCATCGTCGGCCGTGGGCCCCTGGGCCACGGGGGAGTCACCCGGCACCCCGTCGGACGGCGCCGCGTCGAAGGGCACGGCGCCAGACGGCACCGCTCCAGACGGCACCGCATCGGCGGGCTGCACCGCCGGTGCGCGCCGGTCCGCATCGGCCGGCTCCGCCGTGCCCCCGGCCGCCCGGTCGCGGCCCCGCAACAGCGCCGCGGCCTGGACGAACCGCAGCGGCAGCCCCTCCGACTCGAACCACAGGTCGGCCGCCCAGGCCGCCTCCTCGTCGGTGGGCGGGCGGCGTACCAGGCGGCCGAGCAACTCCATGCAGGCGGTGCGGCTGAGGCCGCCGAGCGCGACCTCTTCCAGGTACGCGCCGGGCGAGGGGGCCGACACCTCGGGCGTCGCCGATATCAGGAAGGCGCACTCGGGTGTGGCGTCCAGGAAGTCATCGAGGGCCGCGCCGTCGAACTCGACGTCGTCCAGGATCACGACGGCGCCGACGTCGCGTGCGAGTTCCAGGAGTTGTGCCCGGTCCGGGCGGTGCGCGGGCATCTTGTAGACCGCCGCGCACAGGGCGTGCAGCAGGTCGGTGGGGGTGCTGCGGTAGCCGGAGAGGCGGATCACGCCGTCCGGGGCGAAGTCGGCACACCCGTCGGCGACCGCGTCAAGCAGCGCGGTGCGCCCGGCCCCCGAGGGCGCCGTCAGCCGGACCGAGCGGCCCCGGCCGAGCAGCCGTACCAGCCGGTCCCGTTCCTCCTCGCGCTCCAGCAGGGGCAGTTCGCCGCGGGCGGTGTACGTGGCGATGGCGCCGGCGCCCGCGGTGACCGTGGAGCGGGCGGCGGCCTGGGCGCGGCGCAGCGCGGCCCGTTCGTCCGGGCTGTGCCGGGTGGGCGCGGCCGGGTGGCGGGGGCTGCCCGGCGGGCACTGTTCGATCTCGCTGCCGTCGACGGGGTTGATGGTCAGCAGGTAGTCGCCCGAGGTGAGCTCGGCGGTCCTGGCGGGCCCGGCCGCCGAGCCGGCGCCGAGGCCGGCGGCCCCCGCCGCCAGGCCGGGAGAGGCTGTCGCCAGGCCGGGAGAGGCCGTCGCGCGGCCGGTGCGGTCGCGGTCGTGCCGGCCGGTGGCCGCTGGCTGTGCGCCGCGGCCTGGCGCCCGGCGGGGGCCACCGGCGGCGCCCGGAGCGTGCTGGTTGTCTTCGTCAGGTCCCGGGTGCGTCGGGTCCATGGTGAAAGCCCCCCAGAGCTGCGTGCCGTGTGTTCAGCGGGCAGTGCCGCGACGATGCCGTGGCCGTGTCGTGGCCGGTCGTGCCGCGACGGTGCCGTGGTGGTCGGGGCCGGTCGGATCGTGCGAGGTGCCCCGGCCGTCGCGATCGGTCCGGTGCCCGCCCGCCGTGGTGAGCGGCGGATTCCGGACCTCAAACCTTGCGGCGGCCGAGACCCAGTATCACTGAACCCGGGGCTGCTCCGCCGCCGGGACGGCGGGAGAGGCCGCGGACGGCCCGCCGTGCGCTGGCCGCTGACGGCCGGCCACGGCTCGGGCCCTTCTTCGTACGACGGCCCCGCGGCGGCCCGCCGACTGCTGCCCGGCGTCCTCAGACCCGGGGCAGGGAGGCGGCTTCCAGGCCGCCCTCGATGGCCAGGATGCGGTGCAGCCGAGTGGCCACCAGCAGCCGCTGCATCTGGGGGGGCACCCCGCGCAGCACCAGTCGGCGGCCGGCCCGGCCGGCCCTGCGGTGCGCGCCCATGATGACGCCGAGCCCGGTGGCGTCCCAGGCGTCGAGTCCGGACAGGTCCAGTACGAGATCTCCGCCGCCCCCGTCCACGGCGGTGTGGAAGGCCGTACGGGCGTCCGCCGCGCTACGGATGTCGAGTCGACCCCCGACGACCAGCTCGGCGTGGTCGCCCTTGATGTGCATATGCGCTCCCCGATGGTGCGACAGAGCCGCACCGTTGTGGTCGTAGTCGGTCGTAATGGTCGTATACCTACAGAACTGACTGCCTCTCATACGGCAAAGTTGCCGCTCGTAAGCGAACCGATACCGAATTCACCCCATGGAGTGGGCCCATGGGGTGCGAGCCCTTCTGTGGTGGTTTCCGCCCGTACGGGCGCCGGCTCCCGGGGGTGCGTGGCGCCCGTGCGTGCAGGGCCAACTTCCCCCCGGGGCCGGGTCCGACACCTGAACCGGCGATCGGACCCGGGACCCGTCCCGGTCCGGCGCCGGCGTGGACCCGCCCGGCCCGGGCCGTACGGAGCGGCCGGGGCTGGGCCGTACGGGTGAGCCGGGCGGGAGGGGCCAGATGCGGTCAGCGGGCGGTCCGGGGTGGTCCGGAAGCGGTCCGGGGGCGGCCCGGATGGCTCGGAATCGTGCGGAGGCGATCCGAGTTGCCCGGCCCCCGGGCAGGCGCGGGGGCTCAGCCGTGCGAGTAGAAGCCCTGGCCGGTCTTGCGGCCGAAGTCGCCCGCGTCGACCATGCGGCGCATGACCTCCGGCGGGGCGAACTTCTCGTCCTGGGACTCGGTGTAGATGTTCTCGGTGGCGTGCAGCAGGATGTCGACGCCGGTCAGGTCGGCGGTGGCCAGCGGCCCCATCGCGTGGCCGAAGCCGAGCTTGCAGGCGATGTCGATGTCCTCGGCGCTGGCCACGCCCGACTCGTAGAGCTTGGCCGCCTCGACCACCAGGGCCGAGATCAGCCGGGTGGTGACGAAGCCGGCCACGTCGCGGTTGACGACCACGCAGGTCTTGCCGATGCCCTCGGCGAACGCGCGGGCGGCGGCGAGGGTTTCGTCGCTGGTCTTGTAGCCGCGGACGAGTTCGCACAGCGCCATCAGCGGCACCGGCGAGAAGAAGTGCGTGCCGACCACGCGCTCCGGCCGGGAGGTGGCCGCCGCGATCTTGGTGATCGGGATGGCTGAGGTGTTGGACGCGAGGATCGTCTCGTCCTTGACCAGGCCGTCGAGGGTGGCGAAGATCTCCCGCTTGACCTCGATCTTCTCGAAGACCGCCTCCACCACGATGTCCGCGTCGGCGGCGGCGTCGAGGTCGGTGGTGGTGGTGATGCGGGCCAGCGCCTGCTCGGCGGCGTCGGCCTCCAACTTGCCCTTGGAGACGAACTTCGCGTACGACGCCTCGATGCCGTCCTTGCCCCGCTTCAGGGCGGCGTCCGTCACATCGCGCAGCACGACCTCCCAGCCCGCCTGGGCCGAGACCTGAGCGATGCCGGAACCCATGAGTCCGGCCCCGATGACGGCGAGCTTCTTGGCCACTGCGTCTCCCTTACCTGCCGGGGGCCGCGGCGCCCCCACCCTTCACTGGATTTTCGGCTGTGAGGCGGACCTTAGCGGGCACCAGGGCCCCGGGGGCAGCGGAAGAGATGCGCGTCACGTCTCACATGACGGACCTCACACCGGCGACGGCCCGTGGCGCGCCGCACCGCCGTCACCCGGCGGGCCGCACCGCGTAGTTGAGGACGGTCTCGCCGAGCAGGTCCTCCATCTCGTCGAGCAGGACCAGCGCTTCGCGGGAGACCTCGGTGGCCTCACGGCCGGCCATCATCTCGCGACCGATGAAGGCCATCAGGGTGCTCTGCACCCAGGCGATCTGACCGCCGACCAGCAACGGCAGCAGGTCGCCCGGGCCGTCCCCGCACTCTTCGCGCAGTACGGCCACCACCGCCTCGTTCACCTCCTGCTGGAGGTACCACAGCCGCGCCTTGAGGGTGTGCGCGTCCTGGATGACGCGCATGAACGCGGCGTACCCGGCGAACAGGCCGACGACGGGCGAGACGGCCTCCACCTCGGCCCTGAACTGGCGCAGCACGCCGCGCATCGCCGACTCACCCGCCGCGCGACCGCGCACGTACCGCGGCAGCCGGTCCACCACGCCGGCGCTGCGGTCGAAGAACAGGTCCTCCTTGGCCGGGAAGTAGTTGTAGACGGTGTTGACGGAGACGTCGGCCGCGTCGGCGATCTCCGCGATCGTCACCGCGTCGAAGCCGCGCTCCAGGAAGAGCCCGGTGGCCACGTCCGAGATGTGCTGCCGCGTCTGCCGCTTCTTCCGCTCCCTGAGCCCTTCTGCCATGCCGCCATCGTACGCGCAGCTGGGCACCCACCAATTTTGGAGTCATTGCAAAAATTAAGAGTCTCTGTTTTTCTGGGGTCATGGCAATCATCAGTACGGCCGGCCTGACCCGTACGTTCACCACCAAGCACGGCGCGGTGGAGGCGGTGCGCGGCATCGACCTGACCGTCGCGCCCGGCGAGATCGTCGGCTTCCTCGGCCCCAACGGCGCCGGCAAGACCACCACGCTGCGGATGCTCACCACACTGCTGCGGCCCACCGGCGGCGCCGCCACCGTCGCCGGCTGCGACCTGCTCCGCGACCCGGCCGGGGTGCGGCGCAACAGCGGGTACGTGGCCCAGTCCGGCGGCGTCGACCCCCATCTGACGGTGCGCGAAGAGCTGGTGACCCAGGGCCGTCTGTACCGGCTGCCGAAGGCCGAAGCCGCCTCCCGGGCGGCCGAGTTGGCGACCGACCTCGGCCTGGTGGAGCTGCTCGACCGGCCGGTGCGCACCCTCTCCGGCGGCCAGCGGCGGCGGCTCGACATCGCGCTGGGCCTCACCCACCGGCCCGTCGTGCTCTTCCTCGACGAGCCGACGACCGGCCTCGACCCGGCCAGCCGTACGGACCTGTGGGAGCTGGTCCGCCGGGTCCGCACCGACCTGGGCACCACGGTCGTCCTCACCACGCACTACCTGGACGAGGCCGACGCGCTCGCCGACCGGCTGGTGGTCGTGGACGGCGGCGTCGTGGTGGCCGACGGCACCCCGCGCGCGCTCAAGCAGCGCCACGCGGGCTCGCCCGACGCCTCGCTCCAGGACGCCTTCCTGGCCATCACCGGGCGCGGCATCGCCCCCGAGGAACCGGCCCCCGCCGCCGTCTGACCCGGCTCCCCGCGCCGATCCGCAGCAACAGCCCCGTACGGCCCCTCCCGTACGCCCCACCCCGCGCATCCCGCACGCACCCCGAGGAGCAGCCCCGCATGTCCGCCGCAGCGCCCGCCGCCGCGCCATCCGCCGCCCTGCCCGCCCTGGTCTCCGACACCGCGCTGATCTTCGGACGGTACGCGCGGCAGACGCTCAAGTCCCGGTTCCAGATGCTCTTCGGCATCCTGATGCCCCTGCTGTACCTGCTCTTCTTCGGGCCGCTGCTCACCGATCTGCCGCTCGGTTCGCGCGGCGACTCCTGGCAGGTCCTGGTGCCGGGGCTGCTGCTGCAACTCGGGCTCTTCGGCGCCTCGTACACCGGCTTCGCGGTGCTCATCGACAAGCAGTCGGGGGTGGTGGAGCGGATGCGGGTGACGCCGGTCAGCCGGCTGGCGCTGCTGCTGGGGCGGGTGTTGCGGGACGCGGCACTCTTCGTCTTCCAGGCCGTGCTGCTGATCGGCGCCGCACTGGCGATGGGGTTGCGCGCGCCGGTGGTCGGGGTGCTGATCGGGCTGGCGTTCGTCGCCGTGCTCACCGTGTCGCTGGCCTCGCTGTCCTACGCGCTGGCCGTCAAGGTCAACACGCCCCAGGAGTTCGGGCCCACGATCAACGCGCTGACCATGCCGTCCATGCTGCTTTCGGGGCTGATGCTGCCCATGTCACTGGCGCCCGGCTGGCTCGACGCGCTCTCGCACGTGATGCCGTTCCGCTACCTGGTGGACGCCGTACGGGCCGCGTTCGTCGGCGACTACGCCAGTCCGCAGATGCTGTACGGAACGCTGGTGGGCCTCGGGTTCGCGGCGCTGACCATGGGCATCGGCACCCGGGTGTTCACCTCGGCCGGCTCCTGACCGGATGGTTACGCTCACCCCATGGTCAATCTGACGCGCATCTACACCCGCACCGGCGACAAGGGCACGACCGCGCTCGGCGACATGAGCCGCACCGCCAAGACCGACGTCCGCATCGCGGCGTACGCCGACGCGAACGAGGCCAACGCCGCCATCGGCGTGGCCATCGCACTCGGCTCGCTCCCCGACGAGGTGGTCCGCGTGCTCGTCCGGGTGCAGAACGACCTCTTCGACGTGGGGGCCGATCTGTGCACCCCGGTGGTGGAGAACCCCGAGCACCCGCCGCTGCGGGTCGAGCAGTCCTACATCGACCGCTTGGAGGCCGACTGCGACACCTTCCTGGCCGACCTGGACAAGTTGCGGAGCTTCATCCTGCCCGGCGGCACCCCGGGCGCGGCCCTGCTGCACCAGGCGTGCACGGTGGTGCGCCGCGCGGAGCGCTCGACCTGGGCAGCGCTCGCCGAGCACCGCTCGGTCGAGGACGGCGGCACCATGAACGTCCTCACCGCGACCTACCTCAACCGCCTCTCCGACCTGCTGTTCATCCTGGCCCGCACGGCGAACAAGGAGACCGGCGACGTGCTCTGGGTCCCGGGCGGCCAGCGCTGAGGGAGCGGTGAGCGGGGCCGGGGGCGGGCGGACCGGGGCGGTGTTCTCATGCGTACGGGCTGTACGGGCGGGCCTCCGCGGCAGACGTACGGGCGAGCCCTCGCGGTACGCGTAAGGGCTGGCCCTCACGGCAGGCCGTACGGGCCGGCTCTCCGCGGCGGGCGTACGGGCGGGCCGTCAAGGCGGGCTGCTCGCGCGGGCCGGGCCGCGCCGGCACCGGCCTCCCCGGCCCGCCGCCCGCCCCGCGCCCTGCCTCACCGCCCGTCCTGCCCCCAGCGCTCCGTCGTACGGCCTGCCGGCTCCCAGCTCGCGGTCCGGTCCGACGCCGGGTCCACCTGCTGCTCCGTCGCCCGCTCCCCCGCCATCGGTGGCGCCCAGCCGGCCGCCCCGACCGGCGGGCGCTCCGGGCGGCCGTCCGCGGAGTGGGGAGGCGAGGGCTGCTCGGCGAGGGGCCCGGGCGTGGCGGACGCCCCGCGAGGGTCCTTTTTCGGCCAGATCGTGTACGAGAGCGCGACCAGGAACCAGATGCCGGTCACCAGGCCCATCGGCGACTGCCAGTCCCGCAGCGCCGCCGTGCGGTCCGCGTCGTCGACGTACCAGATCGCCAGTTGCAGCAGCCCGGCGGCGACCCCGGCGGCCAGCGCCATCCGCAGCCACATCTGCCACTCGTGCACGATGCGCGCCCGCCCGTACTTCGGCGGCTTGGCCGGCTTCGGGCCGCCGGCGAACCGGTGCGCGACGTGCCGGTCGACCCAGGCGATCGTGTAGTGGCCGAAGCCGACGGAGTAGCCGATGTACACCGCGGCCAGCCCGTGCTTGGTGCTCGCGGTGGCGCCGTTGCGCAGGTCAACGGTGGTCGTGACGAGCAGGACGAGTTCGAGCAGCGGCTCGCACATGAGGACCGCTGCCCCCGCCCGCGGGCGGCGCAGCCCGTACCGCAGGGTGAGGCCGGCGGCCAGCAGCACCCAGAAGCCGACCTCGGCGACGATGATCATCGTGACGATCACGGCGTGCTCCCGTACTTCGATCGTTTGCGGCGGACCCGTGGGCGAGCCTCGGCCCCGGGCGACCCCTCCACCTTCCCCCGCCGCCGCCCCGGCCCGCGTCGTCGCCGCTGACGAACCCGTACTGCATCCTTCGATGTACCGGCCGCGGCGCGCGCCCGACCGGCAGCGGACGTCGGCGCTCCGCGTCCCGTGCTGTGATGGAGCCATGCCGCGCCGCCCGCCCCCGCTCCGACCGCACGAGCACGACGTGCTCATCAGCGTCAGCGGGCTGCTCGGCGGCCTCCTCCTCTACGCGCTCGACCTGCGCAACAGCTCCACCGCCTTCGGGCTGCCCGAATGGCTGTTGCTGCTGGCGCTGGTGGTGATGTGCGGGGCCGAGCTGCTGCGCCGCACGATGCCCAGGTTCGCCCTGGTCGTCGCCACCCTCGCGCTCGCCCTCGACCTGATCACCGGCACGCTGATGGTCACCGTCCTGATGTTCTCGGACGTGGTGTACGCGGCCGTGCTGTACGGCTCGCCGCGCACCGCCCGCCGGGTGCAGCGCGAGTGCTACCTGATCACCGCGCTGGCCACGGCCGGCACCTTCGCCGCCTACCGCGAACCGGCCGCGCTGCTGCTCGGCTTCGCCACCGCGATGATCACGATCGTGCCGGCCTGGACCGGCGCACTGGTGCGCTCGCACCGGGACGCGGCCGAGGCGGCGCGGCACGAGGCCGAGCGCACCGCACTCCTCGCCGAGCTCGACCGGCGCGAGGCCGTCGCGGCCGAGCGCGCCCGGATGGCCCGCGAGCTGCACGACATGGTCGCCGGCCATCTGTCGGCCATCGCGATCCACTCCACCGCCGCCCTCTCGCTCGGCGACCCGAAGGCGACCGGCGAGGCGCTCGGCGTGATCCGCGAGAACAGCGTGCAGGGTTTGGCCGAAATGCGTCGGCTGATCGGACTGTTGCGCGATGCCAGCGGCGAGGTGGAGCCGACCGCGGTCCCCACGCTCGACGGGCTCCAGGCGATGATCGACCGGGCCGAACGGGCCGGCGCCGACAGCGGCCTGTCCTTCGTGCTCAGCGACGAGCGCGCGCCGCAGCCCCCGGCCGAGGCCGGTACGCGCGCGGGCGAGGCGCCGGCCGCCGGCAGCGGCACGGGGGCGACGCCCCTCGGCGAGGCGCCCCGCGGGCTGCCGATGCCGGTGGAGTTGGCCGCGTACCGCATCGTGCAGGAAGCGCTGACCAACGCGCTCAAGCACGCGGGTCCCGGTACGGTCCTGGTGCGGCTCGACCGGACCCGGACCGGGCCGCTGTGCGTGGAGGTGACCAGCGCACTCACCGACCGGGACGGCCCGCGGGCGCCGGGTTCCGGGGCCGGTCTGGTCGGCATGCGCGAGCGCACCGAATTGCTCGGCGGCACCTTCGAGGCGGGCCCCGCGCAGGCGGGTTCGGAGAAGATCTGGCGGGTACGGGCCGTACTGCCGGTGGAGGAGGAGAAGCACGCATGACCGAGTCGACCGACGCGGGCCCCGCAGCCCCGATCCGGGTGCTGGTCGCCGAGGACCAGTCGTCCGTACGGGCCGGGCTGGTGCTCATCCTGCGGTCGGCGCCCGACCTCCAGGTGGTGGGCGAGGCCGCGGACGGCGAGCGGGCCGTGGCCATGGCGCGCGAACTGCGCCCCGACGTAGTCCTGATGGACGTGCAGATGCCCCGGCTTGACGGGGTGTCGGCCACCAGGCAGATCGTCGCCGAGCGCCTGGCCGACGTGCTGGTCCTGACCACCTTCGACCTCGACGACTACGTCTTCGGCGCGCTGCGCGCGGGCGCGGCCGGCTTCCTGCTCAAGGACAGCGAGGCGGGCGAACTCCTGGCCGCGGTGCGGACGGTGGCCCGCGGCGAGGGGACCATCGCCCCCGCGGTGACCCGCCGCCTCATCCACGAGTTCGGCCGGGTGCAGCCGCCGGAGCCGCCGAGCACTCAGGGCTCCGAACTCCTCGGCACGTTGACCCGGCGCGAGCGCGAAGTGCTCGGCTGCCTCGGCGAGGGGCTGTCCAACGCGGAGGTGGCCACCCGGCTCACGATGGCGGAGGCGACCGTGAAGACGCACGTCAGCCGGTTGTTGGCGAAGTTGGAACTGCGCAGCCGGGTGCAGGCCGCGGTGTTGGCGCAGGAGTGCGGCGTGAGCGCACCTCAGCCCCGCGACTAACCGGAACGAGTCGACAGATCGACTCTCACTTTGGTCCAGACCTATTGACCAGTGGTCCAGACCTCCTTACGCTCCCTTCACATCTTTGGTGAGCGTGTCATGACAATGACGGCTTACTGGGCGGCGCTCGTTTCGCGAAGATCTCAGCCCGACATCCGGACCCCACGTCCGGACCCGAGTATCCAGGAGCCCCTGTAGTGAGATCAGGAATCGTCAGACGCATCCGGCATACCCGGCACAGAACAACCGCGACGCTCGTCGCGATGGCCCTCCCCTTCGCCGCACTCGTTGGCCTCGCCTCTCCCGCCCAGGCCGCCGAGTCCGCCACCGCCACCTTCCTCAAGGCATCCGACTGGGGCAGCGGGTTCGAAGGCCGCTGGACGGTCAAGAACACCGGTGACACCACGCTGAACAGTTGGACCGTCGAGTGGGACTTCCCCTCCGGCACCACCGTCGGCTCCGGCTGGGACGCCACCGTCTCCGGTTCAAACGGCCACTACACCGCCAAGAACCTGAGCTGGAACGGCACCCTGGCGCCCGGCGCCAGCGTCACCTTCGGCTTCAACGGCACCGGCACCGGCGCGCCCAGCGGCTGTAAGCTCAACGGCGGCTCCTGTGACGGCAGCACCCAGCCGGGCGACACCCCGCCCACCGCTCCCGGCACCCCCTCGGCCAGCGAGATCACCAACACCTCGGTGAAGCTGAGCTGGACCGCTGCCACCGATGACAAGGGCATCAAGAACTACGACGTGCTGCGTGGCGGCGCCAAGGTGGCCACCGTCACCGGCACCAGCTACACCGACAGCGGTCTGACCGCCGGCACCGACTACTCGTACACGGTCAAGGCGCGCGACACCGCCGACCAGGTCGGCCCGGCCAGCCCCGCCCGCACCGTGCGCACCACCGGTGGCGGCGGCGAGCCGCCCGTAGGCGACGCGGTCAAGCTTGGGTACTTCACCAACTGGGGTGTCTACCAGCGCAACTACCACGTCAAGAACCTGGTGACGTCCGGCACCGCCGAGAAGATCACGCACATCAACTACGCCTTCGGCAACGTCCAGGGCGGCAAGTGCACGATCGGCGACAGCTACGCCGACTACGAGAAGATGTACGACGCCAGCGCGAGCGTCGACGGCAAGACGGACACCTGGGACCAGCCGCTGCGCGGCAACTTCAACCAGCTCCGCAAGCTGAAGGCCAAGTACCCGCACATCAAGGTGCTGTGGTCGTTCGGTGGTTGGACCTGGTCCGGCGGCTTCGGTGACGCGGCCAAGAACCCGGCCGCCTTCGCCGACTCCTGCTACAAGCTGGTCGAGGACCCGCGCTGGGCCGATGTCTTCGACGGCATCGACCTGGACTGGGAGTACCCGAACGCCTGTGGTCTGACCTGCGACACGAGCGGCCAGAACTCCCTCACCGCGCTGATGAAGGCGACCCGGGACCGGTTCGGCAAGGACAACCTGGTCACCGCGGCGATCAGCGCTGACGGCTCGGACGGCGGCAAGCTCGACCTCGCCGACTACGCCGGCGCCGCTCAGCACGCCGACTGGTACAACGTCATGACGTACGACTTCTTCGGCGCCTGGGACGCGAAGGGCCCGACGGCCCCGCACTCGCCGCTCACCTCCTACCAGGGCATCCCGAAGGAGGGCTTCAACTCCGACGCGGCGATCCAGAAGCTGAAGGGCAAGGGCATCCCGGCGAAGAAGCTGCTGCTCGGCATCGGCTTCTACGGCCGCGGCTGGACCGGCGTCACCCAGAAGGAGCCGGGCGGCACCGCGACCGGCCCCGCGCCCGGCAAGTACGAGCAGGGCATCGAGGACTACAAGGACCTCAAGGACCGCTGCCCGTCGAACGGCACCGTCGCCGGCACCGCCTACGCCCACTGTGGCAACCAGTGGTGGAGCTACGACACCCCGGCCACCATCGGCGGCAAGATGTCGTACGTGAAGGACCAGAAGCTCGGCGGCTCGTTCTTCTGGGAGTTCAGTGGCGACACCACCAACGGTGAGCTGATCTCGGCCATCAACAGCGGCCTGCGCTAACCCCCTCGGAGTGGCGGGCCGCACGGACGGCCCGCCACGGCGGCCCCGCCGCACCCCGAGGAACGTGCACGCGACAGCCTCGTGCACGGTGTGAAACCGGACCGGAGAGACGGCACCGCCCGCCGCCTCTCCGGTCCTTCCGCATGCCCACGTCCCCCGGCCCCGGTCCCTTCCCACCCTGGCCCCACCCACGGCCGAACAACCCACCCGCCCCCGAGCCACCCCACACACAAGCCACAACCAGCAACCCTGAGGAGGGCATGAAAAAACAGGCCCCGGAAGACTCCGAAACCTGTACGTCCCACCCCCGGCCCAAGACCAGGTCCCACCCACCCACACCCACGACACACCCACCCCGAACCGTACGAGCACCAGCTCAGTCACGGCCCACCCAGTCACCACCAACCACCACCAACCCGGGAAACACCCTCACCCACCCCCGAGCCCAACCCACCCGAGCAACCTGTGCTCCCTCACCGCCGGGCAGCGCCCCCGAACAACGCAACATCCCTGCCCAAGCCACATGTGATGCGCCCCAAGCCAACGCTGGTCGGCACCCCCCAACAACGAGACGCCTCTATCTAAGCCACATTGACTCTCCCCCAGCTAACGCTGGGAGGGGCCCCCAAACAACGAGACGCCTCTTTCTAAGCCACATTGACTCGTTGCCCCGGCGGCGCCGCCTCCAGCCAAGCCAAGAAGCCGGTCAGCGCGTCCTCGCTCATTGCGAGTTCCAGTTGGGTGCCGCGGTGCGAGCAGGCCAGGACGACCGCGTCCGAGAGGAGGGCGAGCTCTTCCTCACCCTGGGGGGTGCGCCGGGCGATGACCTCGATGGCCGAGCGTTCCAGGAGGCGGCGCGGGCGGGGCGCGTACGAGAAGACGCGGAACCACTCCACCCGGTCACCGCTGTAGCGGGCGACGCCGTACACCCAGCCCTTGCCGCTCGGCTCGCCGGCCGCGGCGTCCTGCTCGCCGCGGACGGTCACGTCCCAGCGCAAACTACAGTCGAAGGTCCCTCCGGCACGCTGGATCAATCGCCTTCGCAAGCCGAAGACGAAGAGTCCCAGCAGCACGAGTACGACGACCGCGCCGCTCACGAGCAGAGCGAGGACCATCTTTACCGACCTCCTCGCATCATCCGGAAAACCCGCACCTGCATCGCCTCAGCCGCGGACCGCTGGATCAAGGTCCAGCGGGGTCCGCGGCTGAGGATCGTACGTATCGGTGGCCGGCTCAGTGCGCGCCCGCCACCGCGCGCAGTCGGACCTCGGCGCGCCGCTCGGCGGCGTCGTCCGCCTCCGACTTGGCACGCTCCAGCGCCCGCTCGGCACGCTGAACGTCAATCTCGTCAGACAGCTCCGCGATCTCCGCGAGCAGCGACAGCTTGTCGTCGGCGAACGAGATGAACCCGCCGTGCACCGCGGCGATCACCGTCCCGCCGTCGCTCGTACGGATGGTCACCGGGCCCGACTCCAGCACACCGAGCAGCGGCTGGTGGCCGGGCATGACGCCGATGTCACCCGATGTGGTGCGCGTGATGACCAAGGTGGCCGCGCCGGACCAGACACTCCGGTCCGCAGCGACCAGCTCGACGTGCAGCTCAGCAGCCAACGTGGCTCCTCGGGTCGACACCCGGCAGGTGTGCCGGGTGTTGGGTCGAATTCTAGTGGGCGTGCGGGGAGGGGCGGGACACACCCGCCCCTCCCGTTACGTCAGCGTCAGGCGACGCCCAGCTCCTTGGCCTTGGCCTTGAGGTCGTCCAGGCCACCGCACATGAAGAACGCCTGCTCGGGGAAGTGGTCGAACTCACCGTCGGCGATCGAGTTGAACGCGCTGATCGACTCGTCCAGCGAGACGTCCGAGCCGTCGAGGCCGGTGAACTGCTTCGCCGCGTGGGTGTTCTGCGACAGGAAGCGCTCGATGCGACGGGCGCGGTGGACCGTGAGCTTGTCCTCCTCGCCGAGCTCGTCGATGCCGAGAATGGCGATGATGTCCTGGAGGTCCTTGTACTTCTGGAGGATCCCCTTGACCCGCGAGGCGCACTCGTAGTGGTCCTGCGAGATGTACCGCGGGTCCAGGATGCGGGACGTCGAGTCCAGCGGGTCCACCGCCGGGTAGATGCCCTTCTCCGAGATCGGACGGGAGAGCACCGTCGTCGCGTCGAGGTGCGCGAAGGTGGTCGCCGGGGCCGGGTCGGTGAGGTCGTCGGCGGGGACGTAGATCGCCTGCATCGAGGTGATGGAGTGACCACGGGTCGAGGTGATGCGCTCCTGGAGGAGGCCCATCTCGTCCGCCAGGTTCGGCTGGTAACCCACCGCGGACGGCATACGGCCGAGCAGCGTGGAGACCTCGGAGCCGGCCTGCGTGAAGCGGAAGATGTTGTCGATGAAGAACAGCACGTCCTGCTTCTGGACGTCACGGAAGTACTCGGCCATGGTGAGGCCGGCCAGCGCGACGCGCAGACGGGTGCCCGGGGGCTCGTCCATCTGGCCGAAGACCAGCGCGGTCTTGTCCAGCACGCCCGAGTCGGTCATCTCGTCGATGAGGTCGTTGCCCTCACGGGTGCGCTCGCCGACACCGGCGAACACGGAAACGCCCTCGTGCAGCTTGGCCACACGCATGATCATTTCCTGGATGAGGACGGTCTTGCCGACGCCGGCGCCGCCGAACAGACCGATCTTGCCGCCCTTGACGTACGGGGTCAGCAGGTCGACGACCTTCAGGCCGGTCTCGAACATCTCCGTCTTCGACTCAAGCTGGTCGAAGTCGGGGGCCTTGCGGTGGATCGCCCAGCGCTCGGTGACGTCCTTCTCGGCCTCGGGCTCGTTGAGGATCTGGCCGAGGGTGTTGAACACCTTGCCCTTGGTGATGTCACCGACCGGGACGGTGATGCCGTCGCCGGTGTTGGTGACGGCCGCCTGACGGACCAGGCCGTCGGTCGGCTGCATCGAGATGGCGCGGACCATGCCCTCGCCCAGGTGCTGGGCGACCTCAAGGGTCAGCGTCTTGAGCTTGCCGTCCTCGGCCGGGTCGGCCACCTCGACGGTCAGCGCGTTGTAGATCTCCGGCATCGCGTCGACGGGGAACTCCACGTCGACGACCGGGCCGATGACCCGCGCGACGCGGCCAGTGGCCACGCCGGCAGGAGCGGTCGGCTCAACAGTGGTGGTCATATCAGTCACTCCCCGCGGTCGCGTCGGCCAGGGCGCTCGCGCCACCGACGATCTCGCTGATTTCCTGGGTGATGTCGGCCTGGCGGGCCGCGTTGGCAAGCCGCGTGAGCGACTTGATGAGTTCTTCCGCGTTGTCGGTCGCCGACTTCATCGCGCGGCGCGTGGCGGCGTGCTTGGAGGCAGCCGACTGGAGCAGCGCGTTGTAGATCCGGCTCTCGACGTACCGCGGCAGCAGGGCGTCGAGGACGTCCTCGGCCGAGGGCTCGAACTCGAACAGGGGCAGGATCTGCTCCTTGCCCGCGCCCGAGGTCTCCGCCTGCCCGGTCGCCTCTTCGAGGCTCAGCGGCAGCAGCCGGGCGTCGACCGGCGTCTGCGTCATCATCGACACGAACTCGGTGAAGACGATGTGCAGCTCGTCCACACCGCCCTCGGCCGTCTCCGTGGTCACGGCCTCGATGAGCGAGCCCGCGACCGCCTTGGCGTCCGCGTACGTCGGGTTGTCCGTGAAGCCCGTCCACGACTCCGTGACCGTACGGCCCCGGAAGCTGTAGTAGGACACGCCCTTACGGCCGACGATGTACGACAGGACCTCCTTGCCCTCGGCGGTGAGCCGCTCGGTGAGCTGCTCGGCCGCCTTGATGGCGTTGGAGGAGTAGCCGCCGGCCAGACCGCGGTCGCTCGTGATGAGCAGCACGGCGGCCCGCGTCGGACGCTCCACCTCGGTGGTCAGCGGGTGCTTGGTGTTGGACCCGGTGGCCACTGCACGGACGGCGCGGGTGAGCTCGTTCGCGTACGGCGAAGACGCGTCAACCTGACGCTGCGCCTTCACGATGCGCGACGCGGAGATCATCTCCATCGCCTTGGTGATCTTCTTGGTGGCGGTGACGGACTTGATGCGGCGCTTGTATACCCGTACCTGGGCGCCCATGCTCAGCCCTCACCCAGCAGCTTGCCGTCCGAGGTCTCGAACTGCCGCTTGAAGGAGGCGATGGCGTCGGCGACGGCCTGGAGGGTGTCGTCCGACATCTTGCCGCCCTCGCGGATCGAGGTCAGCAGGTCCTTGTGCTCCCGGTGCAGGAAGTCGAGGAGCTCACGCTCGAAGCGGCGGATGTCCTGGACCGGTACGTCGTCCATCTTGCCGGAGGTGCCGGCCCAGATGGAGACGACCTGGTCCTCGGTGGAGAACGGCGCGTACTGGCCCTGCTTGAGCAGCTCGACCATGCGCTTGCCGCGCTCCAGCGACGCCTTGGACGCCGCGTCCAGGTCGGAACCGAAGGCGGCGAACGCCTCCAGCTCACGGAACTGGGCGAGGTCCACGCGGAGCCGGCCGGAGACCTGGCGCATCGCCTTGTGCTGGGCCGAGCCACCGACTCGGGAGACCGAGATACCGACGTTCAGCGCCGGCCGCTGGCCCGCGTTGAACAGGTCCGACTCCAGGAAGCACTGGCCGTCGGTGATGGAGATGACGTTGGTCGGGATGAACGCCGACACGTCGTTCGCCTTGGTCTCGACGATCGGCAGACCGGTCATCGAGCCGGCGCCGAGGTCGTCCGAGAGCTTGGCGCAACGCTCCAGGAGCCGCGAGTGCAGGTAGAAGACGTCACCCGGGTAGGCCTCACGGCCCGGCGGGCGACGCAGCAGCAGGGACACGGCGCGGTAGGCGTCGGCCTGCTTGGAGAGGTCGTCGAAGACGATCAGGACGTGCTTGCCCTGGTACATCCAGTGCTGACCGATGGCCGAGCCGGTGTACGGGGCGAGGTACTTGAAGCCTGCCGGGTCGGACGCCGGAGCCGCGACGATCGTCGTGTACTCAAGGGCGCCCGCCTCCTCCAGCGCGCCGCGCACGCCGGCGATGGTGGAGCCCTTCTGGCCGACGGCGACGTAGATGCAGCGGACCTGCTTCTTGGGGTCGCCGGAGCGCCAGTTGTCACGCTGGTTGATGATCGTGTCGACGGCCAGCGCGGTCTTGCCGGTCTGCCGGTCACCGATGATGAGCTGGCGCTGGCCGCGGCCGATCGGGGTCATCGCGTCGACGGCCTTGAGGCCGGTCTGCATCGGCTCGTGCACCGACTTACGCACCATGACGCCGGGGGCCTGAAGCTCCAGGGCGCGCCGGCCTTCGGTCTCGATCTCGCCGAGGCCGTCGATCGGGTTGCCGAGCGGGTCGACGACGCGACCCAGGTAGCCCTCGCCAACGGCGACCGAGAGGACCTCGCCGGTACGGGTGACCGGCTGCCCCTCCTCGATGCCGTTGAACTCGCCGAGGACAACGGCGCCGATCTCGCGCTCCTCAAGGTTGAGGGCGAGACCAAGGGTGCCGTCCTCGAACTTCAGCAGCTCGTTCGCCATGGCCGAGGGCAGTCCCTCGACCTTCGCGATGCCGTCGCCGGCAACGCTGACCGTACCGACCTCCTCGCGCGAGGCCGCGTCCGGCGTGTACGCCTGGACAAAGTTCTCCAGTGCGTCCCGGATCTCCTCCGGCCGGATCGTGAGCTCCGCCATCTGGGTTCCCTGCTCTCCTTGTTGGGCCCGAAGTTTTTCTGGGGGGTCTGGGGGCTACCCCCCAGAGGACTCAGTCGGCCCAACTCGGGCCGCTAGCAATGCTTGTTGAGTTGGTGGCTGGTCAGCCGGCCATCCGCCGGGCCGCCTCGTCGAGACGGTCCGCGATGCTGCCGTTGATGACCTCGTCGCCGATGCGCACCGTGACCCCGCCGAGGACGCTGGGGTCCACTTCGAGGTTGAGGTGTACGGAGCGCCCGTACACCCTGGCGAGCGCATCGCCGAGGCGCTGCTTCTGCTGGTCGCTCAGCGGCACCGCGGAGGTGACGACGGCGACCATGCGGCTGCGGCGGTCCGCGGCCAGCTTGGAGAGGGCGTCCAGCCCTGCTTCCAGGCTACGTCCCCGGGGCTGGGTGACGAGGCGGACCACCAGCCGCTCGGTGACCGGGTTGACCCGTCCCCCGAGCAGCGTGCGCAGCAGTTCCGCCTTGGCCGTCGCGGCGCCCTGGTGGCTGGCCTTCGCGGCCAGCGCGGCCCGCAGCTCGGTGGAGGAGGAGACGATCCGGCCGAACCGGAACACCTCGTCCTCCACGTCGTCGAGCGCACCGGCGCGCTGGGCGGCGATGAGGTCGGCGCTGGCCGTCAGCTCCTCGGCCGCGTCCACCAGGTCACGCGAGCGCGACCAGCGGGAGCGGACCATGCCGGAGACCAGGTCGATGACCTCGCCGCCGAGCTGGTTGCCGAGCAGTCGGCCCACCAGCTCGGCCTTGGCGTCGCCGGACTGTGCCGGGTCGGTCAGGGCCCGGCGCAGCGACACCTCGCGGTCGAGCAGCGTGGTGACGGCGGCCAGCTCCTCGGCGAGCTTCGCCGCGTCGACGGAGGTGTTGTCCGTCAGCGCGTCGAGCTGCTCGCGTGCGGAGGCCAGCGCCTCGCGGCTCGCTCCGTTCATCGCGTGGCCTCGGCCTTCGTCGCGCTGTCCTCAAGCCCGTCGAGGAAGCGGTCGATGGTGCGGCTCTGCCGGGCGTTGTCCTCAAGCGCTTCGCCCACGAGCTTGCTGGCCAGTTCGGTGGCGAGCTTGCCCACGTCCTGGCGCAGCGAGAGCGCGGCCTGCTTGCGGTCGGCCTCGATCTGGGCGTGACCAGCGGCGATGATTTCCTCACGCTGCCGCTGACCCTCCGCGCGCATCTCGGCGATGAGCGTGGCGCCCTGCTCCTGCGCCTCCTGGCGCAGGCGCGCGGCCTCGTGGCGGGCGTCAGCGAGCTGGGCCCGGTAGTCATCGAGAACCTGCTGCGCCTCGGCCTGGGTGGCCTCGGCCTTCTCCATGCCGCCCTCGATCGCCGTGCGGCGCTCTTCCAGAACCTTGTTGATGTTCGGGAGGAGCTTCTTGGCGAGGAAGAGGAAGACGATCGCGAAGGCGATCAGGCCGATGACGAGCTCTGGGATCGGCGGGACGAGGGGGTTCTCTGCCTCCTCGGACGCCATCTGTACCAGGGCGTTCACATCAGTGCCTTTCGTCGAATCAACTGGGCGTTACGCCGTGATCAGCTGGTCGGGTAGACGAACGGCATAACCAGACCGATCAGGGCGAGCGCCTCACAGAAGGCGAAGCCGAGGATCTGGTTGGCGCGGATCAGACCGGCAGCCTCGGGCTGACGGGCGAGAGCCTGGGTGCCGTTACCGAAGATGATGCCGACGCCGACGCCGGGGCCGATGGCCGCGAGGCCGTAACCGATCGAGCCAAGGTTGCCCTTGATTTCGACACCAGCAGCAATGGTCTGGAGAGCGGACATGCCGGTTCTTCCTTCTCTTTCACGGACCGGTGGGGGTTGGCCACCGGACGTCTATGGGACGGGACTGAGGGAGGCGGGTGCTCAGTGGTGCTCGGCCAGAGCGCCCTGTACGTAAGTGGCCGCCAGCAGCACGAAGACGTACGCCTGGACGGCTTGGATGAACAGCTCGAAGGCCGTCATCACGATGGTCAGCACGAACGAGACACCCGCGTACGCGATGCCGATCCCGTTCAGCAGGTACCAGCTGGCGATGGTGAACATCAGCAGCAGCAGGTGACCGGCGAACATGTTGGCGAAGAGCCGGACCGCGTGCGTGAAGGGGCGCACGATGACGTTGGACATGAACTCCAGGAACATCACCAGCGGCAGCACTCCGCCGAGCGACTTGTCATAGCCGGTGATGTTCTTCAGGCCGCCGATGAAGCCGTGCTTGCTGAAGGTCAGGTACATCCAGAGGACGTAGACGACCAACGCCATGGCGGCGGGGAAGGCGATGATCGACGTCACCGGGAACTGTGCCACCGGGATGATCGACCACAGGTTCATGATCCATACGAAGAAGAACAGCGAGACCATGAGGGGGACGTACTTTTCGCCCTCCTTCTTGCCCAGGGTCTCGTAGACGATGCCCTTACGGACAAAGTCGTACCCCGCCTCGCCGACCATCTGGAGCTTGCCCGGAACGACCTTGGCCTTTCCGAAGGCCGCCCAGAAGAACCAGACGATGGCAACCGTTCCGAGCAACGCCAGCAGCATCGGCTTGTTGAACTCAAAGCTGCCGACGGTGAAGATCGGGTCGAAAGTGAACGAGTGAAGCCCTGGGGCCGGGAAGCCGCACCCGTCAAAGATGTGGCAATCGGTCTCGAAGGCGAGCGTCTGGTCAGAACTCACCGCGAGCTCCTTCAGCGTGGCGCATGGGTACGGCAACCTCGTTGTGTCGGCGCGGCACGGAGCCACGGAACGGCACTGGACTGGTCTTACGGATGAGAGAGCGGCTGGTCGGCGCTGGGCCGGGGCGGGTCACTGGCACCTGCCGAGGTGGCCGCTGGTTGCGTCCCGCGCAATACGGGAGTTCAGCCGCCGGCGCCAGCCGTGCCGCAGATGGCACCGGACGATAGCAGGCGCTCGTGCGGACATTTATTCCGCCCCTACGTGTCACGTCGAGGACCCTGCGGTCTCTGGCTTCTGCGCCTGGGCAGCCGCCGGGTCGACGTAGAAGACCTTGGCCTTCATCTGTGCACGGGCCTGGGCTCCGATCCACACGATGGTGGCGGCGACCAGAGTGATGGCGAACGCCCGGGGGTTGAAGAACGTCGCGTTCTTGAACACCGCGAGAAATACCACCATCAGCAGGAGCTGCACCACGTACAGCACCAGTCCAATGCCCTGGAAAAGCTGGGGCAGGGATTTGGCAATCCACTGGAGGACGACGAGCCCCATGCCCATGAGCGCAATCACCAACAGCGCACCGATGACCGCACCGACCGCCCCCTTGCCACCTGCGAACACGGCGCTGAGTACGACGGCGAGTACGCCGGCGGCAGCGGTGGGCACGGCGGTATGGAGGAAGATTCGGGCGTCATTCGACTGCATGGCGGCAGCTCCGGCTGGGCGAGAGGGCGGGCGTCGTCATGGACGAGCGTAGCCCGGGGCAGGGGATGACCTAGGACCCAAAGGACCATCGCACTGGGGCCCTTAGGATCTGTGCACCGGGTTTCGTGAACGGTATCACAAACTATTTGATGAGGCCTTTACCTATAAAGTGTGCCGCCCGTCACACAGAAGGGTGACTTCCGTCGCGCCTAGCTGACGCCGTCGCCCAAGTCTGGTAGGGGGCGGGTGCACCTTATCGGGCCCCGCCCCACCGGCCTCCCCCACACGGGCGCCGGCCTTCGCACCTTTGCATTGCGTATCGACTGCATTGGGCATCGCCGGCCCCGGGCCCGTACGCCTGAGCCCGTACGCCACCCGAGAGCGACGGGTCGGGCGATGCCACGCCCAGCGAGAACATCCGACGGGAACAGCCGACAGGAGCGCCCGGCCGTGCGGCGCCCGGTCAGCGGTGCGTGCTGATCCGGCGGCGCTGCGGCAACCGCGAACGGTCACCGACCGCCGTCGCCCCGTGGAACCCGGCCGGCACCGACTCCCGGTCCGCGTCCTGCGGATCGCCCTCGTCCGCCGCCTGTTCCGGGCCCGCCGCCGCGCCCTCGTGCGGGGCGCCGCCCGCCGCGTGCGCGCCCCGCCGGCGACCGCGCCGGTAGCGGGGCGGGAAGACCTGCTCCGCCCAGCGCGGCGCGTGCGGGGTGAAGCGCGGGAGCAGCAGCAGGACCAGGCCCACGCCGCTCAGGGCGGCGATGGTGAGGACCACCCAGACGCTGGCGGAGTTGACCGAGTAGGCCACCGCGCCGAAGGCGATGAGCGCCGACCAGAAGTACATGATGAGCACGGCGCGGCTGTGCGAGTGGCCGATCTCCAGGAGTCGGTGGTGCAGGTGGCCGCGGTCGGCGGCGAACGGCGACTGGCCGTTCCAGGTGCGCCGCACGATGGCCAGCACCAGGTCGGCGACGGGCACCGCGAGGACGGTCAGCGGCAGCAGCAGCGGGATGTACACCGGCACCATCGCGTGCACGGCGGCCCGCTCCGAACCCGCGGAGGAGTTCAGCAGGTCGGGGTCGACCTGGCCGGTGATCGAGATCGCGCCGGCGGCCATCACCAGGCCGATCAGCATCGACCCGGAGTCGCCCATGAAGATCCGCGCCGGGTGCATGTTGTGCGGCAGGAACCCCAGGCACATGCCCATCAGGATGACGGCGAACAGCGTCGCGGGGGCCGCGGCCTCCACGCCGTACCCGAACCACATCCGGTACGCGTACATGAAGAACGCGGTGGCCGCGATGCACACCATGCCCGAGGCCAGTCCGTCGAGGCCGTCGACGAAGTTGACGGCGTTGATGGTGATCACCACGAGCGCCACGGTGAGCAGGGTGCCCTGCATCGGGGTGAGCGAGACGGTGCCGACGCCGGGCACCGGAATCCACAGGATGGTCAGGCCCTGGAGGACCATCACGCCGGCGGCGATCATCTGGCCGCCCAGCTTGACCAGCGCGTCCACGCCCCACTTGTCGTCCAGGACGCCGAGCAGCCAGATCAGGCCGGCGCCGGAGAGCAGCGCGCGCGGCTCGTTGGAGATCTCGTAGACGCTCTTGAGGTTGGTCAGGTGGGCCGCGACGAGCAACCCCGCGCACAGTCCGCCGAACATCGCGATCCCGCCAAGCCGCGGGGTCGGTTCGCGGTGCACGTCGCGGGCGCGGATCTCGGGCATCGCCCCGGCCGCGATGGCGAACTTCCGCACCGGGCCGGTGAGCAGATAGGTGACCGCAGCCGTGACACACAGCGTCAGCAGGTATTCACGCACGGGCTGCCCCAGAGGTTTCGCTGGCCATCACAGCCCCACACCCTATGCGTGTCCGACCTTCTTCTGTGAACTTCAAGACAGACGCACGGGGCGGTTCAACGGTTCCCGTCGCTGGTCCGGGCCTTCGTCGCGGTCGGATACGGGGGAAAGGTCCCGGCCAGTTCCACCACTGCCTCGCGCACCCCGGGCTCCCCCCGCAGGGCGGCCCCGATCAGCCGCCCGACCCGCTCCACCTCGGCCGTGCCCATGCCCTGCGTGGTGATGGCCGCGGTGCCGAGCCTGATGCCCTTCAGATAGCCGTCGCCCCGGCCGGGGGCGGGCAGGGCGCAGGTGTCCAGGACGATGTGGGCGGCGGCCAGCAGCCCACGGGCGGTGCGCCCGTCAAGACCGAGTCCGGTCACGTCCGCGCTGATCAAGTGGGTGTCGGTGCCGCCGGTGAGCAGTCCGAGCCCCTCCTCGGCCAGCGCCTCGGCCAACGTGCGGGCGTGTGCCACCACCCGGTGCGCGTACCCCACGAAGTCGGGGGTGGCCGCCTGCGCGAAGGCGACCGCCTTGGCCGCCACCGTGTGCATCTGTGCGCCGCCCTGGGTGAAGGGGAAGACGGCCCGGTCGATGCGCTCGGCGAGCGGTGCACCGCACAGAATCAAGCCACCGCGCGGGCCGCGCAGCACCTTGTGCGTGGTGGCGCACACCACGTCCGCGTACGGCACCGGGTTCGGGGCGGCGCCGCCTGCGACCAGGCCGATGGGGTGGGCGGCGTCGGCGATGAGGTAGGCGCCGGTTTCGTCGGCGATCTGCCGGAACGCGGCGTAGTCGGGGTGGCGCGGGTGCGAGATCGAGCCGCAGACGATGGCCCGCGGGCGGTGCGCGAGGGCGAGCGCGCGCACCTGGTCGTAGTCGATGAGGCCGGTGGCGCGGTCCACGCCGTAGCCGACGAAGTCGAACCAGCGGCCGGAGAAGTTGGCCGGCGAACCGTGGGTGAGGTGGCCGCCGTGTGGTAGCGCCATGGCCAGCACGGTGTCGCCGGGGCGCAGCAGTGCGGCGTACGCGGCGAGCATGGCGGACGAGCCCGAGTGGGGTTGGACGTTGGCGTGGTCGGCGCCGAAGAGCGCCTTGGCCCGGTCGATCGCGATCCGTTCGGCGAGGTCGACCAGTTCGCAGCCGCCGTGGTGGCGGGCGCCCGGGTAGCCCTCGGCGTACTTGTTGGCCAGCGGCGAACCGAGCGCGGCGAGCACGGCCGGCGAGGTGAAGTTCTCGGCCGCGATGAGCTGGAGCCCGCCGGACTGCCGCTCCACCTCACCGAGCAGCACCCCGGCGATTTCGGGGTCGGCCCGCTGGAGCGCGTCGAGATCGGTTCCCCAGGGGGTCTGTGGCAAGGACGTGGCGATGACCGACATGGCGGCTGCTCCGGGCCTAGACGGGGACGTACCGCCCAATGTAGGTCCGGCGGGCGTGCCGCGCCCGGCGTCGGGCGCGGCGCGCGGCACCCGTACCGAAGAAGCCGACCGAACGGCGGCGTCCCGCCCGTTCACCGGCGAGCGTCAGGCCCGCCGGTTCGCCCGCCCCTCTGCCCGTCCGTCCGGCGGTGTCCCGGTCGTCCGCCCGCCCGCGGGGCGTCCGCGGTCCAGCGGCTGCGGTAGGGCCGGCTTGTCGCCCGTACGAGCCCCTGGGAGCCCATACGAGCCCGTGTCAGCCCCTGCGGGGCGCGGGCCGTCCGATTACCCTACGAGCGCCCCCGCGCGACGGTACGGGCCCGCTGGCGCCGCGACGGACAGCGGCCTGCGGACCGGGGCGGTGGGCGACGGGCCGCGGACCGGCGGCGCGACCGGCAACACCGCGACAGCCTGCGCCGCGGCGGGCGACGGGCCACGGCCCGCGGGGCAACGGCCAGCAGGCCGGCGGCGCAACGAGCGACACCGCAGCAGCCGACCGGGCAACCCACCCCCGGCGTGCGCACCGCCGGCCGGCACCGACCGACCGGCCGGCGCCCGCACGCCCGGGCCGGCCCCTCACGCCCGGGCCGGCACCCCGGTCAGGGCCGTGACGACGGGGTCGAGGGCCTGGTTGATCTCGTCGCCGATGCTGCGGAAGAACGTGATCGGCGCCCCGTACGGGTCGTGCACCTCGTCCGCGTCCTCGGTGGGGGCCAGCAGCCAGCCGCGCAGCGCGGCAGCGGCCCGCACCAGCGCCCGGGCGCGCTCGACCACGCCGCCGCTCAGCTCCGGATCGGGCAGCGTCGCCGGGTCTATGGCCCGCACCAGGCGGGTGAACTCCTTGAGCGTGAAGGTGCGCAACCCGGCCGAGTGCCCCATCGAGATCACCTGGGCCCGGTGGTCGCGCGTCGCGGTGAGCACCAGGTCGGCGCGGATGACGTGCTCGTCGAGGAGTTCCCTGCCGAGGAAACCGGCCGGGTCCGCGCCGAGGTCGGCCAGGACCGTGGCGGCGTGCGCCTCCATCGGCGCGCCCTCGTGTCCCCAGGTGCCCGCGCTCTCCACGACCAGACCGCCGATGTACGGGTCGCCGAGCCGGTGAGCCAGGGCATGCCGGTTCAGCCGCTCGGTGATGGGCGAGCGGCACACGTTGCCGGTGCTGACGTGGAGGATGCGAAAGGTGCCCGCGCCGTCGGGGTCACCGTCGCGGGTGAAGCCACCGTCCGCTATGCCACGCCCGTGGGGGGACGTCAATTGGCCACCTCAAGATCGGGTACGACCTCGCGAAGCGTTTCGGCGCTGAGCGCACCCGCGCGCAGCAGGACCGGCACCTTGCCGGTGACGTCCACGATCGAGGACGGCACGGCGGCCGGCGTGGGCCCGCCGTCGAGGTAGACCGAGACGGAGTCGCCGAGCATGTCCTGGGCCGCGTCGCAGTCCTGCGGCGAGGGGTGGCCGCTCAGGTTGGCGCTGGAGACCGCCATCGGCCCGAACTCGGTCAGCAGCTCGATCGCCACCGGGTGCAGCGGCATCCGCACCGCGACCGTGCCCCGGGTCTCCCCCAGGTCCCAGGTCAGCGACGGCTGGTGGCGGGCGACCAGCGTCAGCGCGCCCGGCCAGAACGCGTCCACCAGGTCCCACGCCTGCTCGGAGAAGTCCGTGACCAGCCCGTGCAGCGTGTTCGGGGACCCGACGAGGACGGGCGAGGGCATGCCGCGCCCACGGCCCTTGGCCGCCAGCAGGTCAGCGACGGCCTCCGGACTGAACGCGTCCGCCCCGATCCCGTAGAGGGTGTCGGTGGGCAGCACGACCAGTTCCCCGCGGCGGATCGCGGACGCGGCCTCGCGCAGACCGGTCTTGCGGTCGGTCGCGTCACCGCAGTCGTATCGCCGAGCCATTTAACGGACCTCCTCGTACGTGACCAATGTCTGCCGGGGCGCACCGTCGCGCACCACGGCTGCGCCGCGCGGGCATGCCTTCGCCATGGCGCTCGTCATGGCATGGCCCGGCGTGCGGTGGCGAAGCGGGGGCGCTTGTTGAGATCCGGGTGGTCCGCGGCGTCCGCCCACCCCCGTTCCTCGGTGAAGATCCACGGCACCTGGCCGCCCTGCGTGTCGGCGTGCTCGACCACGACGACGCCGCCCGGACGCAACAGCCGGAACGCGGTGCGCTCGATGCCGCGGATGGTGTCCAGGCCGTCCTCGCCGGAGAACAGCGCCAGCGCCGGGTCGTGGTCGCGGGCCTCGGGGGCCACGTACTCCCACTCGGTCAGCGGCACGTACGGCGGGTTGCTGATCACCAGGTCGACCTGGCCGTCGAGCTCCGGCAGCGCGGTGAGCGCATCACCGTGGTGCAGGACCACCCGGGAGCCCTCGGTGTTCTTGCGGGCCCACTGGAGGGCGCTCTCGTCGAGTTCGACGGCGTGCACGCGCGAGCGCGGCACCTCCTGGGCCAGGGCCAGGGCGATGGCCCCGGAGCCGGTACACAGGTCCACGATCAGCGGCTCGACCACGTCCATGGCCCGTACCGCGTCTATGGCCCAGCCGACCACCGACTCGGTCTCCGGGCGGGGCACGAAGACGCCGGGGCCGACGTGCAGTTCCAGGTAGCGGAAGAAGGCGCGCCCGGTGATGTGCTGGAGCGGTTCGCGGGCCTCGCGGCGGGCGATCGTCTCCCAGTAGCGGGCGTCGAAGTCCGCGTCGGCGACGGCGTGCAGTTCACCCCGCTTGACGCCGTGGACGAACGCGGCGAGTTCCTCCGCGTCGAAGCGCGGCGATGGCACGCCCGCGTCGGCGAGCCGCTGGGTGGCCTGTGCCACCTCAGCGAGCAGCACGGACCGCGGGTTCGGGGGGCGGCCCCCGGGTGACTGCTGCACTGGCCCCTCCTACTGGGCGGCGGCCAGCTTGGCCGCGGAGTCGGCGTCGACGCACGCCTGGATGACCGCGTCCAGTTCGCCGTCGAGCACCTGGTCCAAGTTGTACGCCTTGAAGCCGACCCGGTGATCGGAGATCCGGTTCTCCGGGAAGTTGTACGTACGGATGCGCTCGGACCTGTCCACCGTACGGACCTGGCTGCGGCGCGCATCGGACGCCTCGCGCTCGGCCTCCTCCTGGGCCGCGGCGAGAAGTCGTGAGCGCAGGATACGCATGGCCTGCTCCTTGTTCTGGAGCTGGCTCTTCTCGTTCTGGCAGGAGACGACGATGCCGGTGGGCAGGTGGGTGATGCGGACCGCGGAGTCGGTGGTGTTGACGGACTGGCCGCCGGGTCCCGACGAGCGGTACACGTCGATGCGCAGGTCGTTCGGCCCGATCTCGACCTCGACCTCCTCGGCCTCGGGCGTGACCAGGACGCCGGCGGCCGAGGTGTGGATGCGGCCCTGCGACTCGGTGGCCGGAACCCGCTGCACGCGGTGCACCCCGCCCTCGTACTTCAACCGGGCCCAGACGCCCTGCCCGGGCTCGGTGGCTCCGCCACCGCCCTTGGTCTTGACCGCGACCTGCACGTCCTTGTAGCCGCCGAGGTCGGACTCGTTGGCCTCGATGATCTCGGTCTTCCAGCCGACGCGCTCGGCGTACCGCAGGTACATGCGCAGCAGGTCGCCGGCGAACAGCGCGGACTCCTCGCCGCCCTCGCCCGCCTTGACCTCCAGGATGACGTCCTTGTCGTCGCTGGGGTCGCGCGGTACGAGCAGCAGCCGCAGCTTCTCGGTCAGCTCCTCGCGGAGCTTCTCCTGCTCCTTGACCTCGTCGGCGAAGTCCGGGTCGTCGGCGGCCAGTTCGCGGGCGGCCTCGATGTCCTCGCCGCACGCCTTCCAGGCGCGGTAGGTGGCGATGATCGGGGTCAGTTCCGCGTACCGCTTGTTCAACCGCATCGCCTCCCGCTGGTCGGCGTGGACCGCGGGGTCGGCGAGCCGCTTTTCGAGGTCGGCGTGCTCGCCGATCAGTTCCTCGACCGCCTCGAACATCGGGACTCGTTTCTCCGCAAGGGGGCTCTGGTGTGGGTCGGGGCCCGCGCGCCGGTGGGGAGCGGGCCCGTGCAGCGGCCGGAGGTGGCCGCTACGACAGAACGCCGGCCCACGGCCACCCCGGGGCGGGGCGGCCGGGAACCGGCGCCGAAGGGGTCGCTACTTCTTGGCGGACCCGGCGTTCTTGCCGAAGCGGGCCTCGAAGCGGGCAACGCGGCCACCCGTGTCGAGGATCTTCTGCTTGCCCGTGTAGAACGGGTGGCACTCGGAGCAGATGTCGGCACGGATGGTGCCTTCACTCACGGTGCTACGAGTGGTGAACGACGCGCCACAGGTGCAGCTCACCTGGGTCTCGACGTACTCGGGGTGGATGTCGCTCTTCAAGGGAATCTCCTAGGTTTCGGGAGGGCACCGGGTCGCTGGGCCCCCTTCGACCCGATGGGCAGGTCGGAAGGGAAGGCTGCCCGACGTGAACCGGAGCCGACGGACCAGTCTGCCAGCACTGGCCGCATCTCCCAAAACGGGGGCCGGTCGGGAGGTATTCCCCCACCCCGGGGCAGGCCGCCCGAGGCGCCCGCCGACCGCCGTGCCGGGGCGGCGGGAGGCCGGTCGAACGGCTTGCGCAGGGCTCTCGCACGGCTTTGGCCTACGGCTTGCCGCACGCCTTCCCGCGGGGCCTCGCGCATGGCCCGCCCTCCGGCCGGTGCGCGGCTCGCGCACGGCTGACGCGCGGCTGACCTGGCCGTACGGCGTTCTCGTGCGGCCTCATGTGCATCATGCGCGGACGGGCCCTCCCGTACGGCCGTACGGCTCCCCGCCGCGTACGGCCCTCTCGGGCGACCTCGCGCACGGCCCAGGTCGCGGGGCGCGGCCGGTGGTCGGCCGCGCCCGTACGGGGCTCAGCCGCGGGTGCCGGTCGGGGTCAGGGCCGGGGCGCTGGTGGTGGGGGTCGGCCCGGTGGAGCTGCCGGTGGGGTCGGGTTCGGGCCCGTCGGCGCTCTCGACCACCTTGCCTGCCTCCGGCTGGTTGCCGACCGAGCCTTCGGTGGCGGACTTCGGGATCGGCCGGTCGGCCAGCAGCGCCTGCCACACCTGCTTGGCCTTCTCCTCCATCGGCACCACCCGATTGATGTCGATCGTGTCGTACACCACCGGCAGCGTCACCATCGTCATGTGCTTGGAGTCGATGCCCTTGAGGCCGCGGGTGAAGCCCAGCAGCTTGTCGACCGAGGCCAGCTCGGAGTCGGTGGTGAGCGACTTGGTGGAGGTGTCCGCCAGGTCGTACAGCTTCTTCGGGTTGCCGAACAGGTTGACGTCCTTGACCTGGTCGATCAGGGCCTTGATGAACGCCTGCTGGAGCTTGATCCGGCCGAGGTCGGTGCCGTCGCCGACGGCGTGCCGGGTGCGGACCAGGCCGAGCGCCTGTTCGCCGTTGAGGGTGTGGTCCCCGGGCTCCAGGTCGAGGTGGCTCTTCTTGTCCCGGACACGCTCGGTCGTGGTGATGTCCACGCCGCCGAGGTCGTCGATGAGGTTCTTGAAGCCGGAGAAGTCCACCTCCATGTAGTGGTCCATGCGGATGCTGGTCATCGCCTCGACGGTCTTGACCGCACAGGCCGGCCCGCCGACCTCGTACGCGGTGTTGAACATCGCCCGGTGGGCCGCCGGGGCCTCCTGGCCGTCCTTGGTGCAAGGGGGGCGGTCGATGAGCAGGTCCCGCGGGATGCTGACGACGCTGGCCTTCTTCCGGCCCTCGTACACGTGCAGGATCATCGCGGTGTCCGAGCGGGCGCCGCCCTCGTCCTTGCCGTACTTGCTGTTCTTGCCGGCCCGTGAGTCCGAGCCGAGGACCAGGATGTCCATCGAGCCGTTGTCGACGTCGTCCGGGCGGTCGGTGCCCAGCGCGGCATTGATGTCCACGCCGGTCAGGTTGCCGTTGAGCTGGTAGTAGAGGTATCCGAGCGCTCCCCCGCCCAGCAGGACGACGGACCCGGCTATCCACGCGGTGATCACCAGTCCGCGGCGCCGCTTGGTCGTCGCCTTCGGCCTGCGGCGCTTGCCTTTTCGGCCATGGCGACGCCGGTCCACCGACTCGCTCTTACTCTCGTCCGCCATGGGCTCCTCAGTCCTCGGTGGTTTCGCTACCCCCTGACGCCACGGTTTGGCGCGCCCCATCGTGACTAGTCAGACGAGGGCTCAGGCGTCAGGGTTGCATGCGGGGGCCCAGGTAAAAATCGCCTCTTGATCGCCGGTAGGGCCCGTACCGCGGCCCGTACCGACGCCGTTCACCTGCTGTTTCATCGACATCAGTGGCATCCGTCGCGCCGACCGTGGCCGGTAATCGTTGTGCTCCACATCTCAGCCCGGCGCCCCGTCGACCGGCCAGGGCGCCCTGTCGCCGGGGCTCCCCACCCGGGCCCGAACATGCGGAAGGGCCCCTTCCGTCCCATCTGGTACGGAAGGGGCCCTGAGTCCCGGAAGAGGGGAGACGCGCACGTCACCGGCGGAGCCGGTGCATCACGCCCGGTCCCGCGCCGCTGGGGCGCGGCACCGCGTCCGACGCCCGGCGTCAGTCGTTGCCGTTGCCCGGGGCGGGCGTGGTCTTGGCGATCTGCATCAGGAACTCGGCGTTGGACTTGGTCTGCTTCATCTTGTCCAGCAGCAGCTCGATGGCCTGCTGCGAGTCCAGCGCGTGCAGCACCCGGCGGAGCTTCCAGACGATCGCCAGCTCCTCGCTGCCGAGCAGGATCTCCTCCTTACGGGTGGAGGACGCGTCCACGTCCACCGCCGGGAAGATCCGCTTGTCGGAGAGCTTGCGGTCGAGCTTGAGCTCCATGTTGCCGGTGCCCTTGAACTCCTCGAAGATCACCTCGTCCATCCGCGAGCCGGTGTCGACCAGCGCGGTGGCCAGGATGGTCAGCGAGCCGCCGTCCTCGATGTTCCGCGCGGCACCGAAGAACTTCTTCGGCGGGTAGAGCGCGGTGGAGTCCACACCACCGGAGAGGATGCGGCCGGAGGCGGGCGCCGCCAGGTTGTAGGCACGGCCCAGACGCGTGATGGAGTCCAGCAGCACCACGACGTCGTGCCCGAGCTCCACCAGCCGCTTGGCCCGCTCGATGGCGAGCTCGGCGACGGTGGTGTGGTCCTCGGCCGGGCGGTCGAAGGTCGAGGAGATGACCTCGCCCTTGACCGACCGCTGCATGTCGGTGACCTCTTCGGGCCGCTCGTCGACGAGGACGACCATCAGGTGGCACTCGGGGCTGTTGTGCGTGATCGCATTGGCGATCGCCTGCATGATCATGGTCTTGCCGGTCTTCGGCGGGGCCACGATCAGACCGCGCTGGCCCTTGCCGATCGGCGTCACCAGGTCGATGATCCGGGTGGTCAGCGCGCCGGACTCGTTCTCCAGGCGCAGCCGGTCCTGCGGGTACAGCGGCGTCAGCTTGCCGAACTCGGGCCGGCCGCGACCGGTCTCGGGGGCCATGCCGTTGACGGAGTCGAGCCGTACCAGCGCGTTGAACTTCTCGCGCCGCTCGCCCTCCCGCGGCTGCCGCACCGCACCGGTGACGTGGTCGCCCTTGCGCAGCCCGTTCTTGCGGACCTGGGCCAGCGAGACGTACACGTCGTTGGGCCCCGGCAGGTAGCCGGACGTACGGATGAAGGCGTAGTTGTCGAGGATGTCCAGGATGCCGGCGACCGGGATCAGGACGTCGTCGTCGGCGACCTGCGGCTCGTTGCCGAAGTCGTCGCGGCCCCGGCGGCCACGCCGGTCGCGGTAGCGCCCGCGCCGGCCGCGCCGGCCGCCCTCGAAGTCCTCGCCGTCCTCGTCGGACCGCTGCTGCCCCTGGCCACGGCCCTCGCGCTGCTGACGGCCGCCCTGGCCGCCGTCGTCGTTCTTGCCGCGACGGCTCTCGCGGTCGCCGCGGTCGCGCTGGTTGCCGCGCTCTCTGCGCTCGCCCTTCTGGCCGCGCTCGGCACGCTCGGCGCGCTCGGCCTTGGCGGGCTTGCCGTCCTGGCCGTCGGCGGCTGCGGCCTCGGACTTGGCCTCGTTACGGGCCTCCGCCTTGGCTTCGCTACGAGCCTCGGGCTGCGGCTCGGCCGGCTGCTCGGCGGCTTCCGGGCTGCCCGCCTGGGAGGTGGCGCGGCGCCGGCGGCGCTCGACCGGCGGGGCCTCGTCGCTCACCGGCTGACCGGGGATGTCGATCTGCTGCTGGGCGGGGGCCTGCTCGGCCGCCCCCTCAGCCTGCTTGTCGGCACCCTCGCCGGTGCGGGCCCGGGAGGTCGTACGGCGCTTGGGCTTGGCCGGCGCCTCGGCTGCGGGCGCGGTCTCGGTGCTCTTGGCACCACCCGAACCTGCCTGCTTCTCCTTGATGACCTCGATCAACTGGCTCTTCCGCATCCGCGCGGTGCCCTTGATGCCGAGGCTGGAGGCGAGCTGCTGGAGCTCGGCCAGGACCATGGCGTCAAGGCCGGTACCGGAACGGCGCCGCCTCGGGGCACTGGCAGTGGCACCGGTGGCAGGCGCGGCGGCAGCGTCCGTGGCGGGCGCGGCGGCATTGCCGACAGAGCTGTCGGTGGTGCCGGAGGCGTTCACGCCCATCAGATCGGTGGTGTCGCTCACGAAGGGTCCTTCCCTGGAGCGGGCGTCGGCCTGTCTGGCTCGGCGACCGGTTGTGCTGTCCGGCTGTGGTCCGCATTGCATGGACCTGACCGGGGCGGTGGTCCGCCAGGACGGCGGAAAGATCGGTGCTGGGTCCGGCGCGCGGTAGAGACCTATCACTCAGATCCGCCACGCCGATTCCGGAGCGTGCTCAACACTGCTCAGGCAGGCTGCTCAGGCAGTTGGGGAGGCTCCCGGAAGAAGGGTGGTCCCGAAGGGGGACGGTGAGCACTGCGCCTTTGCAACAGACCGAAAGGCGACAGGTGCAGACTTGAGGTTAACACTACCGGCTCCAACAAACATTCCCCCTCTCCAAGTCCGGCAATCGCATTTCAGCCAGGTCCGGGGGCGGCCCGGGCCCGTGCGTCAGGCGAGCGGCAGGACGCTCGTGCCCACGGCGTCGAGAGCCAGCCGGTTGGCCGCCCACCCCTCGCCCGCCAGGCGTGCGACCTTCTCGGCCGCACCGCTCTCGACCAGCGCGAGCACCGTGGGGCCCGCACCGGAGATGACCGCAGGGACGCCGTCGGCGCGCAATCGGTTGACCAGGCCCACGCTCTCGGGCATGGCGGGCGTGCGGTACTCCTGGTGGAGCCGGTCCTCGGTGGCGGTGAGCAGCAGCTCGGGGCGCCTGGTCAGGGCCTCGACCAGGAGCGCGGCGCGGGCCGCGTTGGCCGCCGCGTCCGCGTGCGGGACGGTGCGCGGGAGCAGTCCGCGGGCCGTTTCGGTCGCCACGGCGCCGGCGGGGACGAAGACCACCGGAACGATGGAATCCGTCGGTGTCATCCGAATGGCCCGGGCGACGCCGGCGTCCATCCAGGACAGCGTGAACCCGCCGAAGAGACAGGCCGCAACGTTGTCCGGGTGTCCTTCGAGTTCGGTGGCCAGTTCCAGCAGGGCCTCGTCCCCGAGCCGCTCGGCGCCGCCTATGGTCACCGCCCTGGCGGCCACGATCCCGGCACAGATGGCGGCGGCCGACGAGCCGAGCCCGCGGCCGTGCGGAATCCGGTTGGCGCACACCAGCTCCAGGCCGCGGGGCTGGCCTCCGAGTAGGTCAAAGGCGGCCCGCAGGGACCGTACGAGCAGATGGTTCTCGTCGCGCGGCACGCTGTCCGCGCCCTCACCGGCGATGTCGATGTGCAGACCGGCGTCGGCGACGCGGACCACCACGTCGTCGTAGAGCCCCAGGGCCAGGCCCAGGGAGTCGAAGCCGGGGCCGAGATTGGCGCTGGTGGCGGGGGTGCGCACCCGGACGGCGGCGGCACGGAACGCTGGACCGGCCATCGCTCGATGACTCTCCTTGTGTGACTGTGGACGTGGGACGAGAGGTGTTGCTGCGAATTACTGCGAACGTGTCGGGACGTGTGCGGGCTGCGGTGTGGGACTGCGGCGGATCGACGAAGTACGGGAACACCGCAAGGACCGTTCGGCACGGCCGCACACAGGCGATTGCGCTGTGACGGGTGCGCTGCGACGGGGCGGATTCAGTACAGCCTATCGAAGGAAGGTTCTGTGGCGACATAGGGCGCACGGGAGGCGCACGATGCGTGTCGCGAGCCTTCCCGTGCTCCTCTGTCGCTCCTTTATCGCTGCTCGGCGGCCGGATGCCAAGGGAGTTAACACGTATTCCGCTTGGCCGTAACCCGGGCCGCCGCTCCGCTTACCGGAAGTTACGCCAGCCCGAGCCGGCCGGCGGCGGCGTCCGCATCCACCGGCACCGTGACCGGCTGCGGCGCACCGGCCACCGCCCAGTCCGGGTCCTTGAGGCCGTTGCCGGTCACCGTGCACACGATCCGCTGGCCCGGGTCGACCAGGCCCTGCTCGGCCGCCTTGAGCAGTCCGGCGACGCTGGCGGCCGACGCGGGCTCGACGAAGACGCCCTCCTGGGCGGCCAGCAGCCGGTAGGCGGACAGGATGTGACGGTCGGTCACCTCGTCGATGAGGCCGCCCGACTCGTCGCGCGCCCGCTCGGCCTGCTCCCAGGAGGCGGGGTTGCCGATGCGGATGGCGGTGGCGATGGTGTGCGGGTCCTTGACCGGCTCGCCGCGCACGATCGGCGCGGACCCGGACGCCTGGAACCCCCACATCCGGGGCGTGCGCGAGGAGACGGCACCGCCGTGCTGGGTGGGCGCCGCGTACTCCTGGTAGCCCTTCCAGTAGGCGGTGATGTTGCCCGCGTTGCCGACCGGCAGTACGTGGATGTCGGGGGCGTCGCCGAGCGCGTCGACCACCTCGAACGCGGCGGTCTTCTGCCCCTCGATCCGGGACGGGTTGACCGAATTCACCAGCGCGACCGGGTACTTCTCGGACAGTTCGCGGGCCAGCGTGAGGCAGTCGTCGAAGTTGCCGTCGACCTGGAGGATGCGCGAGCCGTGCACCAGGGCCTGGCCCATCTTGCCGAGCGCGATCTTGCCCTGCGGCACCAGGACGGCGCAGACCATGCCGGCCCGTACCGCGTACGCAGCGGCCGAGGCCGAGGTGTTGCCGGTGGAGGCGCAGATGACGGCCTGGGCGCCGGCCTCCTTGGCGTGCGTGATGGCCATCGTCATGCCACGGTCCTTGAAGGACCCGGTCGGGTTCGCGCCCTCGACCTTGAGATGAACCTCACATCCCGTGCGCTCGGAGAGCACCTGGGCGGGGACCAGCGGCGTGCCGCCCTCGCGGAGCGTGACGATCGGGGTGTGCTCGCCGACCGGCAGCCGGTCCCGGTACTCCTCGATGACCCCGCGCCACTGGTGGGTGCCCTGCCGAGCGCTGATGTTTGCGGTCATTGCTTTCGTTACTCCCCTTCAACCCGCATGATGCTCGCGACGCCGCGGACCGTGTCGAGCTGTCGAAGCGTCTCGACGGTGGCCGAGAGCGCCGCGTCCTGCGCCCGGTGCGTCACCACGACCAGTGACGCCTCACCGTCCTTGCCCTGCTGGCGGACGGTGTCGATGGAGACGCCGTGCTCCGCGAAGACCAGGGCGACCTGCGCGAGGACACCCGGCTTGTCGGCGACGTCGAGGCTGATGTGGTAACGCGTGACCACCTCGCCCATGGGGCTGACGGGCAGCCGCGTGTACGCGGACTCGCCGGGGCCCGTGGTGCCCGCCAGCTTGTTGCGACACGCGGCGACCAGGTCGCCGAGTACGGCCGACGCGGTGGGCGCACCACCGGCTCCGGGCCCGTAGAACATGAGCTGCCCGGCGGCCTCGGCCTCCACGAAGACCGCGTTGTACGCCTCGCGGACCGAGGCCAGCGGGTGGCTGAGCGGGATCATCGCCGGGTGCACCCGCGCGGTGACCGAGCGGCCGTCCACGGCCCGCTCGCAGATCGCGAGGAGCTTCACCGTGCATCCCATGCGCTTTGCGGATGCGATGTCAGCGGCCGTGACCTCGGTCAGTCCCTCGCGGTGCACGTCGTCGAGCCGCACCCGGGTGTGGAAGGCGATGCCGGCCAGGATCGCGGCCTTGGCGGCGGCGTCGAAGCCCTCGACGTCCGCGGTCGGGTCGGCCTCGGCATAGCCGAGCGCCGTCGCCTCGTCCAGGGCCTCGGAGTACCCGGCGCCACTGCTGTCCATCTTGTCGAGGATGAAGTTGGTGGTGCCGTTGACGATGCCGAGCACCCGGTTGACGGTGTCTCCGGCCAGCGACTCGCGCAACGGCCGCACCAACGGGATGGCGCCGGCCACGGCCGCCTCGTAGTAGAGGTCGGCGCCGTGTTCTTCGGCGGCGGCGTGCAGCGCGGCGCCGTCCTCGGCGAGCAGCGCCTTGTTGGCGGAGACGACGCTGGCGCCGGATTCGAAGGCGGTGGTGATCAGTGACCTGGCCGGTTCGATGCCGCCGATGACCTCGATGACCACATCGATGTCACCGCGTTTGACCAGCGCCATCGCATCGGTGGTGATGAGCTCGGCCGGTACGCCGGCGCGCACCCGGCCGGGGCGGCGCACGGCGATCCCGGCCAGTTCCACCGGCGCTCCGATGCGCGCCGTGAGGTCGTCCGCGTGCGTCGTCATGATGCGCGCCACCTCTGAGCCGACCACACCACAGCCCAGCAGCGCCACCTTCAACGGACGCGTACGCATCATCCGACCTCGTTTCCTCTGCATCGACCGCACATACGTCGGCACCAGTCTCACTCACTGGACGGGAGATTCCGCCCCCCGTCCAGTATCCGAGATGTCTATTTCGTCTACCGGCACACGCGACTGTGCGCAGCGCGCGAGCCGCCCGCCGGTCCCCCAATTGTCACCCGACGTCGAGCCGCATCAGGTCTTCTTCGGTTTCTCGGCGCAGAATGATCCGCGCCGCGCCGTCCTGCACGGCGACCACCGGCGGCCGGAGCGCGTGGTTGTAGTTGCTGGCCATCGAGCGGCAGTAGGCCCCGGTGGCGGGCACGGCGATCAGATCGCCCGGCGCGACGTCGGCGGGCAAGAACGCGTCCCGTACGACGATGTCGCCCGACTCGCAGTGCTTGCCCACCACCCGCACCAGCATCGGATCGGCGTCCGAGGCCCGCGAGACCAGGGCGACGGAGTACTCGGCGTCGTAGAGCGCGGTACGGATGTTGTCCGACATGCCGCCGTCGACGCTGATGTACGTACGCAGCCCGTCGAGCTCCTTGACGGTGCCGACCTCGTACAGCGTGAACGCGGTCGGCCCGACGATGGCACGCCCCGGCTCCACCGAGATCCGCGGCACGGCGAGCCCGGCGGCCTCGCACTCGCGGGTGACGATGCGGCTCAGCGCGGCGGCGATCTCCTGCGGCTCGCGCGGGTCGTCGTCCGAGGTGTACGCGATGCCGAGGCCGCCGCCGAGGTCGATCTCGGGGAGTTCGACGCCGTGCTCGTCGCGGACGTCGGCCAGCAGTTGCACGACGCGCCGCGCGGAGACCTCGAAGCCGGCCATGTCGAAGATCTGCGAGCCGATGTGCGAGTGGATACCGATCAGTTCCAGCCCGTCCAGCTTGAGCGCCCGCCGCACCGCCTCGGCCGCCTGGCCGCCGGCGAGCGCGATGCCGAACTTCTGGTCCTCGTGCGCGGTGGCGATGAACTCGTGGGTGTGCGCCTCGACGCCGACCGTCACCCGGATCTGTACGCGCTGCCGCTTGCCGAGCCGCTCGGCGACGTGCGCCACCCGCACGATCTCCTGGAACGAGTCGAGCACGATGCGCCCGACGCCGGCCTCGACGGCCCGCTCGATCTCGGCGGTCGACTTGTTGTTGCCGTGCAGCGCGATGCGCTCGGCGGGCATCCCGGCCGAGAGGGCCGTGGCCAGCTCGCCGCCGGAGCACACGTCGAGGTTGAGGCCCTCCTCGTGCAGCCAGCGCACCACGGCCCGGGAGAGGAACGCCTTGCCGGCGTAGAACACGTCGGCCTCGCCGCCGAACGCCTCCCGCCAAGCCCGGCAGCGGGCCCGGAAGTCGCTCTCGTCCAGCACGTACGCGGGCGTGCCGAACTCCTCGGCCAGCGCCCGCACGTCGAGCCCGCCCACGGTGACCGATCCCTCGTCGGTCCGGTCGACGGTGCGTGCCCACACCTTCGGGTCGAGTGCGTTGAGGTCGGCGGGCGGCGCGAAGTAGTGCCCCTCGGGCAGCACGTCACCGTGGCGGGGTCCGGCGGGGTGAGCGGATCGGCTCATGGTGGTCAGGTCTCCTACGGCTACAGCGGTTCACAGGTGGACGGGTGCGGAGATGCCGAGCAGGGTCAGGCCGTTGGCCAGCACCGTTCCGGCGGCCTCGGCGGTGGCCAGCCGGTCGCGGTGCACGGCCGAGGGTTTCTCCTCGCCGCGCGGCAGCGGCGGCTGCCTGTCGTGGAACCGGAAGAAGGCGTCGGCGACGGCCACCAGCTCCCGCGCCACCCGGTCCGGCGCCGTCCGCCGCGCGGCGTCCTCCACCACCCGCGGAAAATCCGCCAGGAGCGCGAGCAGCGCGGCATCGGGCAGCGCGGCATCGCTTCGCCCCTCGCGTGCGTCCCGTACGTCGTCGGGCCCGGCCTCGGCCCCAGCCCCGGGCGAGGGAAGAACGCCCAGGTCACGGCCGTTGCGCAGCAGGGCACGGGCCCGCGCGTGGGCGTACTGCACGCGGAAGAGCGGGTTGCTCTCGCGCTGGGCGAGGACGGCGGCCGGATCACAGAGCGGGAGGTCGTGCGCGGCGGCCCGCAACAGCGCCCACCGCGCGCCGTCCCGCCCGAGCGAGGCCACCAGCTCCGCAGCCCCGATCCCGGGCTCGCGCACGACGAAGTCGACTTCGCGCTCACTGGTCCGGCGGGCCGGAGCGAGGGGTTCGGAGCCGGTTCCGGGTGGGAAGCCGGATCCGGGCGCAGCATCACGGTCGACGGCCAAGGCGCCGTCGTACGGATCGCCGCCAGACCCACGAGCGGGGGCCGCCCCGCCCCGCAGGTCCGCAGCCGCCTCCGCCGGGAACGCCGCGGGCTCGGCGCCGCAGGCGGTGGCCAGCCGTTCGACGGTCTCGGCCCACAGCGCGGCCCGCACCCCGGGCGCGTACCGCAACCGCAGTCGCACTCCGTCCAGCCCGTGCCCCCGCCCGTACGCGGCGCCCTGCGCGATGACGTCCCGTACGAGCCCGGCGTGGGCGGCGTGGGCCACGGTGATGTTGAGGAAACCCGGTCCGGCCAGGTCGACCCGGGCGATGCCGGGTTCGCGTACGAGGCGGCGCCGCAGGACGTCCGCGACCTCGCGCGGCGTACGGCCCGACGCGGCGGCGAGCCGCAGCGCGATCGGTGAGGAGAAGTCCCCGCGACCGGCCTTGGCGGGGACCCGTACGACACCGGGCCGCGCTCCGCCCCCGGCGGCGGCCCGGTCGCACCACGCCAGCTCGTCCGCGGGCAAGGTCAGCTCACCGGCCCGGACGGCCGAACGCACGGCGTGCACGACGGTGCGGGAGAGCTGCGCGGGGGTCACGGGGCAAGCGTATGGGAGAAAGGGGGCGGCTTTGCGAACGGGTTTCGCATCGCGGGCGGAACCGGCCGCCCCGGCCGGAACCGGTCATCCCCACGATGCCCCTCCGGGCGCCGACCGCTCCCACGGCCGGCCGACACCCGCCCCACCGGCCGGCCCGGGGCGGCCATCGCCCCCGCCCTGCTACGGCTCGGCGGTACGACTCAGCAGTTCGCCAGCTACGTCTGCTCAGCCACCGGGCCGGACGACCGGCTCGACGCCTTCAGACGGCCCAGATCCCGGACCGCCGTCGTCGTCACCGTCCTCTCCGACCTCATGGCCGGCGGACTGCCGCACGAGTTGTCGTACGAGCCGCACCAGCTCGGCGGGCTCGAAGGGTTTCGCAAGGAAGGCATCGACACCAGCGGACTGTCCACTGTCGACATCCGACTGCGTACAGGCGCTGACGATAGCGAGGGGGATGTGCCGAGTACGTACGTCATCCCGCAATCGAGCAGCGGTCCGCAACCCGTTGAGACGGGGCATCGACACGTCAAGAGTGACCACGTCGGGCCGCACGCGATGCACGATCTCCAGGCACTCGACACCATCAGCCGCGGTCACGACCTCGAACCCCTCAAGCTCAAGGTTGACCCTGATTAGCTGCCGGATGACCTTGTTGTCGTCGACGACAAGGACCCGGCCGGACACGCCAGGCACATCTCGAAGCGTAGGCGTGCGACTCCGGCTGCGTCCGGGTTTTGCCCACTTCCGCCACGTGCGGGGGACGTTTCGCCGAGCCTCCCCACGGAACACAACGGATGCGCTAAAAGCCCGCCCCGCCTCCCCACCAACCGCCCATCCCCCTCCCGAAACACCCCACCACGCCCCGCCCCACCCCACCCGAGAAACGCGTTCATGGCCACCCCTCACGAGCTGGTAGTGTTCTACCCGTCGCCAAGCAAGACGGCAGACACGCCCCCGTAGCTCAGGGGATAGAGCAACGGCCTCCGGAGCCGTGTGCGCAGGTTCGAATCCTGCCGGGGGCACTCGCCGGTCAACTACCTGAATCCAGGTTCTGACCAGGGCGGATGCCGATGGGAAAGGGCGGGAGTCAGTCTCACTGACTCCCGCCCTTTCTCGTTGCCTCCCACTGGCTGCGCGTGAGGAGCGCGTGAGCCACGCGTGGCTCAGGAGTCCCCTTCCGGCCCCCACCCCATTGTCTTTTCGATCTTCCTGTTGTCTTCCTGCTCGCTGTTGTCGATCACCCCCGCGTAGTGACGGTCGATGACCTCCGGCGAGGTGCCCGCGCGCCTGGCCACCTCCGCCACGGGGAGGCCGGAGCGGAGCCAGTCGGTGATGGCCGTGGCACGCCCGTCGTAGGGCTTCTGCGCCAAAGGCGAGTGGAACTTTGGCGGCGGGAAGGCGAACGCTCGGGCTTCCTGCCAGACGCGCCAGTAACTGGACGTCCCGACCAGGCCGCCGCGCTCGTTCTGGAACAGCCGGCCGCCTGCAGCCGTGCCGAACTCCTTCACATGTGCTCGGAGCATCGCCACCAAGACAGGCGGGATAGGCACCGGCCGGTCGGCTTCCGGGTCCCGCATCTTCAGCCCGCGCTTATCGTGCCGCTCGCCGGAGTCAGTCCACTTCTTACCGGAGACCGGACGCGTTTCCCGAAGGGTGAGAACACCCCACCCGCTCTCCGGTAAGTAACAGTCGGATTCCCGTAGCCCTACGACTTCTGCCGGGCGCATCGCGGCGTAGAGAATGCACCCGAAGAAGGCGACCAACCTTCTCCCCCGGTTCCGCTTCACCGACCCCACGTACGACACAGCTACCAGGAACTCGCGCCCCTGGATGGGATTCATGAGCACGCGCGGATCGATCGGGCCGCTGGCTGCGGTGGATGGGCGCTCCAGCTCAGCGATCGGGTTTTCAGCGAGATAACCCTTTTGAATCGCGTAGACGATAGCCGCGTTGAAGTTACGACGCCGCCTCTTGTACGTGTCCTTGGCCGCCAGCTTGCCGTCCAGTTTGTAAGCCAGCCGGTAGTGCACGTCTTCGGCGATGCTGGATTCTCGTAGCGCTGACAAGGGAAGAGAGTTCTCCGCCAACCAGGCACATGCCTTGGTGAGTTTGGGCGGCGGCTCCTCGTTCTCGTGGGCTGGCACGACCGCCCACCGCACGGCCTGGCGCACCAGGCGGAGGTCCGGAGCGTCGGGCTTGTCGTTCATCATCCCCAGCGCTGCGGACGCCAGGCTGTCGGCGAAACCCTCTCTCGTCTTGGCCGCAGCCGTACGCCAACGGCGCCGCATGAACTCACGCGCGAACTGCCACCAGGTGGGGTCCAACTTCTCTGCGGTCTGCGCGGCCAGTGCCTCTTCCGCCCGCCGCACTTCCGACTCGGGCAGGCCCGATTCCACGTCGAACGCTTCGCCCCTGCGCATGGCTTGACGCAGCTCTGAACGGCGATTGTCGGCAAGTGCGAATGTGGCGAAGGACGCGTGCCGAACTTCCCCCGCAACTACCCAACGGAGCTGATAAGGAGCGCTTTTACTCCTCACCTTGCCGACACGCCATACGCGCACGTCGTTGGAAAATGCTCTCTCCTTGGCACCCTCGGGGTGCTCACTTTCATGAGCACCCCGAGACGTACCGGCTATACCGCTGGTCACGCGGCGTCCTCCCGCTCCGCCAACCAGCGTTCGTAATCCGACCGGCGAATTCGCACATCGCCGTTCGGGAGTTTGATCGAGCGAGGCGCTTTCCCGAGCTGGCGCCACCGGTGGAAGGTGGAGGGCGGCACTCTGAGGTCAGCGATTATCTCGGCGATGGTCAGTTTCTCGTCCACCACACGGGTGCTCATTCCACTCTCCTCTCTTCTGTTGTCGTGTAGAGCGAACGGCCCCTCCGCAGCAGGTCCGCTACATCCGCCACGGCTGCTACATCGCAGGTCAGGGGCGGGTTTTGGCGTAGCGGCAAGGCGGGGTGTAGCGGATGGGTCCGCTACGGGGGGCGAGGGGTGTAGCGGTTCGGGGCGAGGCGTAGCGGGGGCGTAGCGGTTGTCGTGGGTAACAGCCGCTACGCCGTTTCCGCTGGTCAGCCGGTGGCTATGCGGAGTCTGTGGCGGGTGTAGCGGATTCCGCTGCCTTGGGGGCGGGGCAGTACCGCTTCCACGCGTCGTACAAGTCGCTGGCGTAGTAGCCCTTGACCACTCCGGAGCCGGTGCGGATGTTGCGGGCCTTGATGGGCTCGTTGTCCGCGGTGACGTACTCGCCCAGCCTCTTGGCGAGTTGGCGAGAGTCGAGCGGTTTGCCGTTCATGTCGGCCCAGGGGGCTTCGTCCATAGCGGTGAGTCCGGCGAGGATCTGCGCAGTGGGCATGCGGTCGGCGCCGCAGAACACCGTGTCGCGCAGGTCGGTCAGCAGCCGGATGCCCAGCGATGCCTTGTCGCCGGCCGTCGCGGCGGCCACCAGTTCCACGCACGCGGCGCGGGCCCGCTCGGGCCAGTGGCCACCCGCCGCGTCGGCGACCGCCAGCAGGGGTTCCCACACATCCGCGGGGCGGTCGGAGACCCCGTCGGGCATTTCAGGGAAGGACCCTTCGACGGTCTCGCGCACGCTGTCGGCCCAGGTGGCCAATCGATCGCGCAGCGCGTGGCCTTCCGGTTCGTGGATACGGCTGCGGAAGGCCTCCACGTGCTCGTTGGGCGCCCGGCGACGCATCCGGATGATGACGGACCGGGTCATGATCGTGTCGGGCAGCCAGCCCAGCCCCGCGACGGCCACGGCCGCGTAGGAGGGGAACGCCTGAACCGTCTGCTGGCCACCATCGCCCACGCACCGGTAGGAGACACCGGTGCGGCGGTGCCCGGCGTTGAGCAGCCCACGCAGTTCCTCGTTGTCCTTGGCCTTGGGGCCGAACACGGTGTCGATCTCGTCAAACAGGATGGTGGGGCGCCCGCCCTCCATCCCGGAGACCGCACGGAACAGCGCGGCCGGGGAGGCGTTGACGGCCACCATCGGCTGCGGGACCAGCGTCCCGCAGATCTCCAGACCTCGCGTCTTCCCCGACCCCGGTTCCGGGGAAAGGAAGGCCAGGCGGGGGGTGGACTCGAATGCGTCCAGCAGGTGCGTGTGCGCGTCCCACAGCACGACGGCCACGTACGCGGAGGGCGTGGGGAAGGCGTTGAAGCGACGGTGGAATGCCTCGATCTCATCGAGCAGTGCGGCGCCGTCGGTGCTGTTGGCGGGAGTGCTCATGCGGCGGCCCTGCCTTCCTGGGGGTTGCGGAGCGGGCAGAGCGTGCGGTGTGTGGTGTGGTCGGCGATCAGCGCGAGCGCTCGGTGGTGGCCGGCGGCGAAGCGGTCGCGTCCGCAGGCGCACCAGGAGCGGGCGGTGGGGGTGGCGTCGCGGGGCGCGGTGATGTGGAGCCAGGCGATCGGCTGGCGCCCGTCGTCCGGGCGCGGGTTCGGACGAAGGGCAGTGCGGACGCCCTTGCGGGCGGCGTCCTTCGGCGCGCCACGGCCGGCAGGGGCGGGGGTCTCCTTGGCGGGGCCAGGCCTGTTGGTGGTGCTGGGGTGGCCTTCCAAGGGGGCGGGGCGGGGTGTGTTCATGCCGCGTCCCGGGGGCGGGCTTTGCGGAGGGAGCTGTCGAGTGCGCTGCGGATGGTGGCGCGGCACTCGGCAGCGGTGAGTCCCCGGGCCTCTCCCGCCCCTTGGAAGGCCTCTTCCACCTCGTGGCGGGGGATGTCGCCCCAGGCCACGAAGCGCCCCACCTTGAAGGCGCAGCGGTTGAGCGTGGTGTTGCGCTGCTTGTCCGGCGCTCCGGACACCACCGCGCACTCCCGCTCCAGCGCGGCGCGGGCAGCGCTGGAGCCGTTGACGACGCGGAGCTTGAGGGGGCGGGCAGGCTGGGCGGGAGCGGGGCGAAGCAACTGACCGAGCCAATCGGGCAGCGGTGCGACGGGCACGCTGTCGGCCAGCTCGTAGATGCCGTGGGGGGCGGTGCTGCCGACGGCGACGACGTACCCGCCCCAGGCACGGGTGTCGATCAGCGGCCCCAGCCGGCCCGCGGTGTTGTTCAGCCGGGTGCCGGGTGGGGCGGTGAAGTACAGGTGCCACCCACCGCTGGCGGTCCGGACGCGGTAGGTGCGGGGGACAGGCTGTCCGGCGCGCTCGCAGAGCGCCAACAGGTTCGTCGCGCCGTTAGGCGTGTCCGCGTTGCCCTTGAGCTTGGGCTGGTCCAGGTCGATGACGACCAGGTTGGCGGGGCCGGTCGCGATGCCGATGTTGTACGGGCGCAGCGACCAGGCGGCGCAGATGGCGGAGCGGTCGGTCGTGGCGCGCTGTTCCCACGTGTGGTGGCCATCCGCGCAGGGGCCTACACGCAGGCAGCGGGGTTCGGCGTGGCCCGTGGGGCGCTTGTCGCGGGGGCGCAGGGGGAAGACGGGCCAACCGCGCGCTGCGGCATCCAGTGCTGCGACAAGCAGCGACGGGCGGGGGGTTGGTGCCATGCTGGTGCTCCGTTCTGATGGGACGGAGGGGCGGCCCGAGGCTTTGGCGAGACGCGGGCCGCCCCGTTCTGCTGAACTGGGTAAAGAGTTGGAATGTGCGTTGTAACGTCGCAGGTCGGGAAGGGTGGTCCCCGCGCGAGCGGGGGTGGTCCGGCAGCCCCACCGGCCCGGCGTACCTCGGCTACGTGGTCCCCGCGCGAGCGGGGGTGGTCCGCCCTTCATCAGGTCGACGAGCTTCTTCGTGTTGTGGTCCCCGCGCGAGCGGGGGTGGTCCGAGATCGCCGCGTTACTCCCGGCCCTCGCCCAGGTGGTCCCCGCGCGAGCGGGGGTGGTCCGGGCCCCGCCTGGCGGTCGGTGCGGACCGTGTGGTGGTCCCCGCGCGAGCGGGGGTCCGTTCGAGCGCTCCGACGATCTGCACGTCGTCGGGTGGGCCCCGCAGGCGCGGGGCCGGCGCTCACGGAACCAGTGGCCAGGTGCCGTTGACCGTTGCGTTGGGGTCGGTGCGCCGCAGGTGTTCCTGTAGGCCCGCAGCTTGTTCTGCTGCCCATGCCTCCTGGCGGGTGTGGAGTTCGGGAAGCGGGACGGCGGCCAGGCTGGGGTGGACGCGGGGTAGGCGCCAGGCCAGGCGGGCAGCGGCCAGCGCGTCTTCGATGGCGTTGTTGGGGCCGTCGTGGCGGACGCGGTAGTGGGTGCAGAGCGCGGGCAGGGTGCGGCGTCCGGGGCGGTAGCGTTCGACCTGCTTGTCGAGTACGGCCGGGTCGATGACTGGTGCCACCGTTTCCAGGAAGGGGACGCTGGCGCGGGTGCATTCGCGGGCGAGGACGGTGAGTGCGTACGGGGCCCGGAAGACGACCAGCGGGATGCCTGCCCCCACCGCTTCGGCCAGTGCGGTGGTGATCTCGGGAAGGGCTTCGGCCGGGGGCCGGCCGTTCTCTCGGGCTTGGTCGGTGGTGATGTGGTGGATGGCGGTGGCGTCCGCGGGGATGTCGATGCCGGGGTTGATGAGCCACGAAGTGGTTACGGGTGTGGTGTCGCTACCGCTGTCGATGGTGGCTATGGCGGCGGAGACGATGTGGGCGGTTTCGGGGTCGATGCCGGTGGTTTCGACGTCTACCGCCAGCATCGGGCCCTCGGGCCAGGGGACAGGGGTGGTCACGGGCTCACCTTCGCTGGAGGGGGCGCCCCGGGTTCGGGGCGCGGGGGTGTCAGGTGTTGAGGTAGGTGCTTCCGGCTTCGCGGAGGGCGGTGTGGGTGTCGCGGCTGTGATCGCGAGCGGTGGCCAGCGCGGTTTCCGTGGCCGGGTCGAAGCGACCATCAACCGGCGTGCTCAGCGGGATCTCAGAGAGGGTGATTGCGGCCCATGCGGCGGCCTCCCCGAGTGCGGGCAAGGCAGTGCCGTGCGCGACGAGGGCGAGGTGATCGCGGGCGATGGTGATGTTGCTGCGTAGCCGGTATTCGGTCTCTGGGTCACTGGGTGCCTGGAGGTTTGCGCGTAGGCGGGCGATACCGAGCCAGTAGTTCTCGCGGAAGCGCAGGATCGCTTCCAGCAGGCTGGTCAGGGCTTGGATGACCTGTTGGTGGTGGCGTTCGGTACGGGCATCTCGCTCGGCGGAGCGCTGGGCGAGCGTGCCCAGACCCGCGCCGGCGAGGGTGCCCACCACGGCGATGAGGGTGGTCCACATCAGTTCGGCCCCTTGTCGTGTGTAGGCGGTTGGCTTGCGATGGCGGTGGGCCACATCGCGCTTTCGCGTCAGGTGTGGAAGTGGTTGCGCTTGATGACGGCTTTGCGGATGTTGACCGTGGTGCCCCTGCGAGTGGGCCGGTGGCGGAGGGCTTGGGTGGCGATCCAGCCGCCGAAGATGACAGCGGCCAGGATGATGAGTTGCTGTATGAGTGCGGCCAGGGCGGCGATGAACGTGGTGAGCAGGACCAGTCCGCCGCAGATGGCGCCGAACCCGATGCCGCCGAGCGCGATGTTGATCGCGGTGCGGGAGATGACCGGCCGCGGCTCAACGGGTTCCGGAACCGGTGCCGGGTGCGGGTGGGGGGTGAGGGTGTAGCCGGTGACGATGTGGCCGTCGGGGAGTTGGACGCTGGAGAGGGCCGGGGCCGTGGCGGGTTGGATGGGGGCCAGGGGCGCGGGGTGGGGAGGGAGTGGGATGGGGTGGTGGACGACGGCCGGGGGCCGTTCGTGGTCCATGCCGGGGCTCCGTTCTCGACCGGTGTGGGCCCGCGCCGAAGGAGAGGCGCGGGCCCACAGGGATCGGAGTGTTAGACGAGGCGTGAGGGGTGTTACGGGACGGTGTGAGGTCCGCGTAACGGCGCGTTTGCCTAGGGGTTTGGGTGTTAGGCCGGCGTAACGTGTTACGGGTGTTACGCCGCTGTGAGGGCGGGCAGGATGCGCCAGCGGCCCGTGGTGTTTGTCGGCTCCAGGCGCCCGTCCAGGGCGGCTTCCTTGAGGCGCAGGGAGACCCAGGAGCGCGAGAGCTGGTGCTCATCGCACCAGTCCATGAAGTCCTTGGGTCCGACGATCATTCGGCCCTCGGTCTCGAACTGGGCGAGGGCGTCGGCGAACAGGCGCCGGGCCTCTTCCGGGCTCGGTCGGCGACCGGGCGGGGTGCCGAAGATCGGAGCGTCGTCGCCGGGCTCGGGGGCGGCAAGGTCGACTTCGGGGTCGATGCCGGCGTCGTCCGGGTCGTAGTGCGGCTCGGGGCCCATCTCGTCCTCTTCCGCCAAGTCCACCCCACCACCGGATGGACTGGAGCCAGTCGAGCCGGTGTGGGTGTCGGGGGTGGTGGTGCGGCCGGTGTAGGCGCGGCCGGCGACGTTGGCCGCGGCGCGGGCGGTGATGGGGTCGGCGGTGGCGCCGTTGCGCTGGGCCCAGGTGGCCAGCAGTTCCATGACCGCGATCGCGCGGGTGGTGAAGCGGCGGGTGCGGCCCGGGGAGGGGTAGCGGTCCTCCGCGATGCCCGGGGAGACGATGTAGCAGTATCCGGGCCTGCGGTTACCCCACGCGCCCGGATGCGCGCCGGCGTCGATGACCGTCTCCGGCAGCGAGAATCCCTCGTCGCGTGGGTCGCAGCCCAGGGCGATGACGGAGGGGAGGGAGGCGCGGGTGCTGGTGGACATCTGGTCGTAGGAGGGGCGTTGGAGTGAGACGACCAGGCTGATGCCGGCCGAGCGTGCTTCTTGGGCGATGCCGGTGAACACGTCGTCGCCCAGAGCGCGCAGGGTGTTGGCGGCCTCTTCCATCCAGGCCACCAGGAACGGCATCCCCGCACACCCACACGCCCGCCCATCCGCACGGCACGAGTGGTCGGGATCAGTCTGCTGGTGTGCGCACTGGGGCAGCCACTGGCGGTAGCCGTGGGCACCCAGCCAGCGCGTGCGCTCAGGGATCGCGGCTTTGACGGCCTCGATCAGGACTTCGGTGTCCGTGCCGCCCTCCACGCCCCAGTCCAGGCCCGGGCGGAGCGGGGCGAAGTCCTGGAACGCCTTGGGGTCGGAGAACCAGACGATCACATCCCGGCGGGAGAGGATCTCCGTCAGCAGATTCAGCGCGGTGTCGCCCTTGCCGGAACCAGTGCCACCCGCGATGAGCAGGTGGGTGGAGTTGCGCCCGGCCTCCGGATCACCGGGCAGCCAGATCAGCAACGGCGCCCCGTCGTCATACCGTCCCAGGTCCAGTGGTTCGGTGATCGAGCCGCCGAGGTTGGAGGGGCCTTCCCACTCCACCACCTGGGAGAGCATGTCTTCGGGGACGATGACCAGCTCCCCGCGGCGCTCGGAGAAGGGGTCGGGGGTGTAGCGCACGGCGTTCTTCGGCAGATCAAGCGCGGATGCCAGGCGGGCCAACGCCTTGGTGACGTCGTCGTTGGTCTGCTCCCCCGGCTCCAGCAGCACGGGGGCGGTGACACGGTTCGGCTCGACCTTCGTCGCCCCAAGCTGCGCCCGCGCCAACCCCACCTTCGCCAGCAACCCCTTGTCAGAGCTCTCGCCGGTGGGGTCGGTGGTGCGGCCGATGACCAGACGAACGTTCCAGCTCAGCGCCAGGACGGGCCCGCCCATCAGGAACAGGTCCCCGACAGGGCTGGTGGTGGGGCCGGCCAGGCAGGCGGCGGTCAGCCAGGCGGAGCCGGTGGCCACGGTGATGGCCGAGTGCAGCCGGCGTTGGGCGCCGGTGGAGCGGCCCACCCACCACGTGGTGCCCGTCAACGCCACCGACGCCAGGGTGAGTCCGACGCCGGCCGCGGCGGAGTCCGCCCACCGGGCGTGACCGAGCACGCCGGCCAACCCGGTTCCAGCGACCCCCAGCCAGGGGGGAAGGTGCGGCTTGACCCGGTGCAGCAGATACGTGCCCACCGGGCCGCCACCGGCAGTGGAGTCAGCATGCTCGTGATCGCGGATGCGATTGCGGTTGCGGTTGTGGTTGCGGTCGCTCATGACCGTCCCTCCTTACTGACGGGTCCAGTCGATGCGTGGGGTCTGCGGGCGCCGAGCACGGTGACGGACGCGGTTGATCTCTTCCTCGTACTGCTGCTGGAACATCGCATACGTCGCGGCGGCAGCAACCCCGGCCGAGCGCAGCTCATCCGCAGACTTCTGCAACTTGCGGGCCACACGCCCCGCCCTCATCCGCGAGCCACCCAACCGGCCCTCCGGGTCAGGCACGGCCGCCAGCACCCCTTTGAGGATTTCGGCGGCCATGGCCACCTCGATGGCCAGCGTGATGGAGGCGGCCCGCAGCGTGTTGCAGTAGTTGCGCACCTGCGCCGGCGAGGTGAAGTCCGGCTCCGGCAACAACGACTGGGCCTGCGGGCGCTCACGGCCCTGGCTGAAGGTCGTGGTGGTGCTGCGGTTGACGGTGACGTTGATCGGCGGCACGAAGGAACTGCCCATCGCACCGATGAACCCGCCGGCAGCAGCACCAGCGTTGGTGAACTTGTTCGGCTTAGCCGACCCGCTGACTGGCGCGCCGCTGGGCCGGCCCGTGGTGGATGCCATCAGATGCACTCCTTCTACTTCGAGCGGCGGACGAAGAGCCAGGCGGCTTGCGCGCCGATGGCCAGGACCAGCCACGCGAGCAGCAGAGGGGCACTGAGCGGGCCGAACCCGGCCGCCAGCGCCAGCCACACCAACGTGGTCACGGCCACCAAGGTCAGCGCGATGCGCCAGCCCAGCGCGGTGCCGGTGGCGGGGTGGGTGTGCTGAGTGCGCACAAGCCACACCAGCGGCACGATCGCCACAACCGCCAGCGCCAGCCCGGACCACCACGCCACGGCATGCAGCAACGCGGTAACACCCAGCGCGAACAAGGCAGCAGCAGCGGGAGCCAGAGCACGGCGAAAGCGCCAGAGCATGCGCCCGGCGAAACCCAGCGCTTCACGGGTCCAGGAGGGCCGGTCGGGCACGACGACCACGACCGGCTGCGAACGACGACCACGCTGGCGCGGGATACGAATGGTGGTCACACTCCCGGCCGTCTTCACGGCACGGATACGACTACGACGGGACACGAAACCGAGTCCTCTCGATCAAGAAGGGAGGTACCCCGAAACGCCTGTCACCGGCCCACCCGCGGCGCCCGCCCGTACCCGACGCGGATACGGCCGAGTACGGGCGGGGAGAGCGAGCGGGTACGGCGGGTACAGGCGTACCCGGGGCGAGGGTTCAGACGGGGTACGCGCAGGTGACGCACAGGCCCAGTGAGCGGGGGATGCAGTACCCGGCATCGGTACGGCAGCCCGGGCAGGTACGCCGGGCACGCATCGCAGCGGCCAACGCCCGCACCCGGCCCGGAGTCATCGGCCGCACCGGCCGGGCCTTGTCGAGCCGGTAGAAGTAGGCCACGCGCCACCCGGCAGGGGATCGGCGCGAGCGCCACATCACCTGCGCCGCCACCGGCTGCCCGCCGGGCCGAAGCCCCCGCACGCGCAACTGACGTCGCGTCAGGTAGCCGTCGGGGGCCAGGCGCCAGGGGTAGGTGGGGATGCCGTAGCGGGCGCCGGTAGGGTCGTAGAACCGGCTGGCCACAGTAGCCATCACCGGGCCCCTGCCGGGACGCGCAGCAGCTCTTCGCGGATACGTACGGCCCGCTGTTGGCCGATGCCGTACGTGTCGCGAAGCTGCCGGTAGGGCACCGGCCGGCCCGCCCGCACGTGGTCGGCGAAGCGTTGCCGAGCGTCGGCGGTCAGGCTGTCCTCGGCCGGCGGAGCGGGGCTGTCGTCGTGCGGCTCCACCCAGTCCAACCCCAGCTCCGCGGACTCCTCGTCCTCGTCCTCGTCGGGTACGTACCCGACGGGCGCTTCAGCCGCGGGTACGGGCTCCGATTCGGCGGGTACATCGGGTGCCGGTTCGGGGGCGGGGGCCGGTTCGGGGCGGGCGATGATCGGCAGCAGCCGCACCCCGGCAGGTACCGGCACCGGCGGCACGGGTACGGGATCGGACGCCGCGGGTACGCGCACCGGGGCAGCGGGTACGTACTCCGGCCCGGCGGGTACGGGAGACGGCCCGGCGGGTACGCCCGTATCGGTCGCGGGTACGGGCGTACCCGCCGGTGTACCCGCGGGGGTGGTCAGGCGTTGGTGTACCTGGCGCATCAGCGCGCCGAAAGCCAGCAGCGCGGCGACCGGGGGTACGGCTGCCACGACGTACTCCAGCGGCCGGCTCCCCTCCCCCACACCAGCGATGTTCAGCGCGATCGAACCCAGCGAACCGGAGGCAGTCAACCCGATGGCCCACCAGTCGGTGCGGCGCATGAGCGAGGCGCGGAGCATGAGCAGCTCGCCGACGATGATGAACAAGTCGATCGTGCCCGGCCACGCCCACGCGCGGGCGCCGCTGAGGCCGTTGGCGGCGGCGGTGTCGTGCAGGTGCTCGTAGGAGAGCCAAAACGCGCCGGCCGTCAACAACACGGTCACCGCCCCAGCCCCACCCGCCAACGCCTGACGAGAAGCAGAACGGGCGCTCACCGCTCCACCTCCACGCCGGCTGACGCCATCGGCCCCGGCCCGTAGGCGACCAGGCGCACGCTGGCCCCGGCGAACTCGGTGTAGGCGCTCAGGCTGTGCGTGCGCCCACCGGACTGCACTGCGAACTCCACGGTGTCCGGCTCGACACGCAGCGCCTGCCGCCAGGTCTCGAACGCGGCGAACCCGCCCAGGTCGTCGGCGGCGCCGTGGAAGGAGAGTTCCAAGCAATCCGGAAAGATGTCGGTGACCTTGATGGCGGGGGCGGGCAGGTGCGTGAAGTCGCTGGCCAGCAGGCGCAGCGCCCGTAGCGGGTTGGCCAGTTCCTCAACCGTGAGCGCGTTCACCTGGCGCCCCCTGCCGGCTGGGTGCCGGTCCGACCCGGGCGGCGGCCATTGACGCTGGCGATGGCGGTGCGGTCACTGTGGGCGATACGCCACCCGCCACCCGCACGCTTGGCCAGGTACATCGCCTCATCCGCCCCGCGCAGCAACCGGGAACGCTCAGCCAGCGGCCAGTACGGCGACCACACCGCGCCCACCGACGCCCCCAGTGCCACGGTGCCGCCCTCAATGGGCACCGCGGCACACAGGTTCTCGTGCAACCGGCTCAGCGCGTTGGGCAGGTCGGTGGCGTGGGGCATGGTCAGGGCGGCGGCGAACTCGTCCCCGCCCAACCGGGCCACCACCCAACGCTCAGCGTGCGCGGCGGCCCAGCGGCTCAGGCGGCTTCCGGTCGCGGTGATCGCGGCATCCCCAGCCTGGTGGCCGTGGGTGTCGTTGAGGGCCTTGAACCCGTCCAGGTCGACCATCACCAGCGCCACCGGCGCCCGGCGCCGCAGTAGACGTTCCACGCCCTTTTCGAAGCGGGCGCGGGTGGGCAGGCCCGACAGCGGGTCCAACCGGGCCTGGTTCAGGCGCCGGTGAAGCCACCACGTCGTGGCCGACCAGCCTGTTAACAGCGGCGCCACCATCGCGGTGGCAGGCACCAGGGCACTCATGCCGCACCACCCGGAAGGCTCTCTTCAGCGGCGCGGTTGGCCAACGCGGTCCGGGCGGCCAGCGCCTGGCGCCGGGCCCGGCGGACACGCCGCTCATCCAACTCGCACGGGACCCGGTCCAGGGTCATGATCTGCGCATCCGACACGTCGATGTCCGCCAGGATCAGCGGCATCTCGGCCTCGATCGCGTCCAGTTCAGCGTCCGTCGGCTCCTTCCACGGAGCAAACGCGGTAACGGCCTCCTGCAACGAGACCATGAGTGGGACGATGTGCATGGGTCGGTTTTCCTTCCAAGAGGCGGCCCAGCTCGGCGGCCCCGGTGTTCCAGCACCGGGGCCGTGTTCTTGCGGGGTGGAAACGATCGGGTTGTGTGATCCCGGCGCTCCTCACCGCCCCCGGCTCTCGCGAGCCAGGGGCGACTGAGCAACACAGGGCTCAAACCGCGGAGTCGAACCGCGGCCAAGCGTTGAAAGGGGGCCGTGGCCTACGGCTGGTAGCAGCCGGACGGCCGCGGCATCGCGTGCTTGGTGACGTTCATGACGGCCGTCCTTCCATCGAATCGGTGGCCCACCGGCCACGGCCAAGACGTACAAGCACCCCCGTGCGCCGCCCCGCCCACCACAGCGGACAGGGCATCACGGCGACGCAGAGGAGCTGGCCGCGGAGTTCCCGCTCACGCTGTGCGTGGCGGGAACTCCCGCGGCAGATGACGCAACGGGCTACGCGCCAGCCGGTCCAACCGACGCGCACCCTAGGTACTTCGGCGATACATCACGGGTCCCTCCGAACGAACGGACCTCGGGTGATCACTGACCACACGCTGCCCGACCGAAAAGATCGGGATGCTCGCGCGGCCCCTACCCGCTCCCAAGCGGTCAGCAGGCAGAGCCCCTTTTCTTGCCCCGGGGAGGAGTGGCCCCAGACCGCCATCACGGCCGACGGTCGCCGGGACGCCGCAGATCAAAGGTGCTACGCAAACAACGGCGGCGTCTCTCAAAGATCACTGTGGAGTTCTCAACGAGCAGTCGCGGCCTTCGGGCTCTTTTCACGGAGCCCTCCGGGCGAGGTGCGCGCCAACTGGTGCGCACCAGAAGGTTGGCATCTGGTGCGCACCAGAGTCAACCCCCGTCGTGAGAACGGACTTTGGCGGGTGCCCCCTGGCGCCCTTCAAGGACACCGTTCGCGGGGGTATGTTCGGTAGCCAACAACCCTTAACCCCAGGCGTGTTAACCGCTTTTGACCTGCCCCGATCTGCGCCATGCTGAGATCGGCAGTCACCGGACCGACGGCTAGGCGGCAGCAATGGGTGAGGGTCTTCGCAGCGCACGAAAGGCGCGCGGGTGGTCGCAGGAACGGCTGATCCGCGAGATCGAGCGGTACGCCGAACGCCACCTCATCGACGTCGCGACGACGGCGAGCCTACGGGTGTACGTCTCCGAGTGGGAGAACGGCAAGCGCCCACTGTCGGAGCGCTACGCGGCCCTGCTCCGCCCCCTGTTGGGCATCACGGACGCCGAGCTGCGGCCCAGCGCCGCGCCGTCGGGCCAGCCGCCCACAACCGACGGCTACGACGACCTGCTCGACCGCATCGACGCGTCCCGCTCGGTCAGCCAGTCCATGGTGAAGACGTTCATGGACCAGACGGAGCTGCTGCGGACCGTGGACCGGCAGATGGGCGCCGCGGGGTTGGTCGACCAGATGTCGGGCCACCTCGCGGCCCTCGAAGACGCGCTCACCTTCGCCGTGCTGCCCGACGCGCGGCGCCCGGTCGCACTGGCCCTGGCCGGCGCGGCGACGCTCGCGGCGTGGCAGGCACTGCACGCGGGCGCGATCGACCGCGCGTGGCGCCACTACGAACTCGGAAAACGGGCCGCGCTCGATGCGGACGCGCCGATGTACGTGGCTCACGCCATGGGCGAGCAGGCGTACGTACTCTGCGACGCCGGGCGGCCCCACCTCGCCGTTGACCTGATCCACGAGGCCCAACGGGTGGCTGGCGACCGCGTCTCACCACGGCTTCGGGCCTGGCTGTACGCGGCAGAAGCCGAGCTGTACGCGCAGGTCGGGCAGGCCGACGCCTGCCACCAGGCGTTGGAGCGCGCCGCGGCCAGCATCCCGGCCGGGCCGGAGCCACGCGACCCGGACATGCTGAGCATCTTCCTCAACGACGGTCACCTGACCCGCTGGCGCGGCAACGCGCTCGCCCTCCTCGGCGACGCGGACGCCGTGACCAACCTCTACGCGGCGCTCGACGTGATGGACCCCAGCTTCACCCGGGCCCAGTCCGGACTGCGATGCGACCTGGCTCAGGCCCACCTCGCCCGCGGCGAGTACGACCAGGCCAAGGACCAGCTACGTCAGGCGCGCCTGCTGGCCAACCGCACGGGCTCCGTGCGCCACCGCCGACGCATCGACCTGCTCACCGCGAGGTTGTGAAACCACCCGCGGGCCGGTTGGCCAACACGTGCAGCAGCGCGACCAGGGTGCCGGACCCCATCAGATCACCGCGCGCCATCAGCCCGGGGATGTCCGCCAGCGGCACCCACTCGATGTGCCCCGCCTCTTCCAGGTCGGTGGGCTCGCCCACGCGCTCCGCGCCACGCCCCACGAAGATCTCGTGCGGTGAGTCGACCATGCCCACCATCGGCTGGTACGTCACGACGTGCTCCAGCTCGGCCGGCCGCCACCCGGTCTCCTCCTCAACCTCCCGCAGCGCCGTGGCATGAGCTTCCTCGCCCGCATCGACTATGCCGCCCGGCAGCTCCCAACCGAACTGGTCCGGAACGAACCGGTAGCGCCACATCATCAGCACCCGGTCCTGGTCGTCCAGAACGGCGGCCACGGCCACGTGGTGCAGCTCGACAACGTGGTGCTCGAACCGCTTCACACCGGGCGGCTCGACATCCCACAGGCTCAGCTTGGCCCACCGGTTGTCGTAGATCGTCCGCTTCCCGTGAACCTGCCAGGGCTCCAGCCCCTCCGGCGTCGCGACGCTGACCCCACCAGGCACCCGGTACGAACTCCGTCCGCGAACCTCCAACACACGCTCGGCCACGAGCTTGGCGAGCACCTGACGAAGGGCGGTACGCCCGATCCCGAGTTCCTCCACGAGGGACCGTTCGGACGGCAGCTTGTCACCGGGCGATAGCTTGCCGGAGTTGATCCACTCCCGAATCGTCTCGTAGACCTTCGCGGACTTCGGGCCCATGGGCAGTGTTCCGTCCTTCACTCGTCCCGGGTCATTCGCGCGAGCTGCGCCCGCGTGGGCGGGGACACTCGTTGCGGCCGGTTTCTTGTGCGGGGCCCCGCCGGGCCACCCCCGCGTGCGCGGGGACCAGCGTTGCGATACAAGGTATCGCTACATGAGCCCAGGTCCATCCCCGCGTGCGCGGGGACCAGGTGGACGGACAACTCCGACTCCTGGACGAGCCGGGTCCATCCCCGCGCGCGCGGGGACCAGTCGACCTGCAAGCTCTGCACGGCGAAGCCGGGGGGTCCATCCCCGCGTGCACGGGGACCAGAGCAATTGACCTGCGGGTTTATTCGGCGGAGGGCCGGTCTTTTGCAACTTCCACCGATCGCGACCTATCGCCCAAACCCGGCGATTCGGCCATAGCATCCCTACTCTCACCTCAACACGCACGAGGCTACCGCCCGTCGCCGGAGGCCAAGTTCGAGGACCCATCATCCGTCCCTGTGGGCGACCACCCCGCGTCGCCTCTCCATCTCGTTCATCGCCCCGAGAGGCGGGGCAGCGCAGACGCACCACCAGTGGCCACGTCATCAGCTACGGCGGGTTCCACCCTCCAATGCGTGAGCAGTGCGTGAAACGCCGAACCGCTCGTCAACGAGTCAGCTACTCAGCAGGTCAGAGCCCCTTTGAGGCGTCTCATACGAACGGCCTCCGGAGCCGTGTGCGCAGGTTCGAATCCTGCCGGGGGCACTTCAATAGAAGTGCCGGGAGACCCCGCATTCAGCCAGGTGTTGAATGCGGGGTCTTCGCGTTGCCACGGCCCGATGGCGGAGACGGGCGCGGGCGGGTGGGCTGTGCTGTGGCCGCCTCCCTCGCGTGGGCGCGCGCGCAACGCGGCAGGGGTGGCGAGGCGGGTGGGCCGCGGCACGCCGTCGATGCCCCTGGTCACCCAGGGCGGTCGCCGTTGCGGGCGGTGGTGTTGTTTGGCCAAAGGTCCTCGCCTACGCTGTGCAACAGTACGAACACCTTGCTGCGACCGGCCGTGTCGGCGTGGCGCCTCCTATGGCCGTCGCCCGGGATTTCGGGGTCGGCCATAGCTGTTTTCTGTGCTTGGGGGCTCGTTCTTGTATCTCTGCTACATCGACGAATCCGGCACCGCTCAGGTCCTCAACCCTGACGTGCCCGACTCGGTGCCGGTCATGGTGATCGGCGGGTTCACCGTTCCGGAGCGGCGCCTGGCGGGGCTGGCCCACGACTTCATCGAGTTGAAGAAGCGGTTTCGGCCGGAGCTTCGCACCCGGCCCACCCTGCAGGACGTCGTGCATCACGAGGTCAAAGGCGAGACCCTGCGCAAGCCCTTCCGCGGTCAGGGGCGCAAGCGACGTCGCGCGGCGCACGGCTTCCTCGATCATCTGCTCACCCTGCTCGAGCAGCACCACTGCACGGTGTTGGCCCGTGTCTGGGTGAAGGAGGACGGCGTCGTCAATGACGAGAAGTCCCTCTATGCGGCATCCGTCGCTGCGTTGTGCGCGACCTTCGAGAACTACCTCGCCGAGCACTCCGCCAGCGGGATCGTCGTGCTGGACAGCCGCAACCCGTCGGACAACGCCGGCAGCGTGCACGGCGTCACGACACGCAAGTTCAGCAGGGACGGCGACGAACTGCCGCACCTTCCCGAGTCCCCTCTCTTCGGCCACAGCAACACCCACCTCGGCCTTCAGATCGCCGACCTCCTGGTCTCCGCGGTCCTGGCGCCGGCGTCCGCCGTCACGTACGCGGCAGACCTCACCGGCAACGTCCACTGCCACCCCGGGTTCGTCGAGGTGCGCGACCGGCACTGTCCACGGCTCGCGCACCTCCAACACCGCTACCGGGACGCCAGGGGGAAGTGGTCCGGCGGTATCACGGTCACCGACGCCCGGGGGCACCGCTCGGCACGTGCGCTGTTCGGGCCCGGCTCGTCCACCACGGAGCAGCCGCTGACCGGCTTCCCCGGTCAGGTCTCGCCTCAGCAGTTGGCCACCGTGGCGTCGTTTCCCGAGTCGGCGGCGTCCGCCCCGTAGCAGCGGGGAGTGCGTCCTTCACCACACCGGTCACCGCTCGCCGCGCCCGTCATCGGGGCCCACCCCAGGCCGACAGGCGCGTGGGCAATTGCGTGCGGATCGGCGCATCATCGCTGCTCCTTATCGACCAAAAGAGACGCTTCTTGCTCATCTTTGATCGGCGCCGTAGGGTCCCGACCGAACTGTTTCGATCACGACGGACTCCCAACGGGAATGTCCCCCACCTCGAAATGGAGGGCCTCCATGCCTTCGTCCTCTTCTGCCGTGCGGTGTGCGCAAGGTGCTCACGGGCCGTCGCCGCTCCTGACGGCGTACGACCCGTACGCCGTCCGCCGGCGAGGCCCCGCCTTTGCCGAGCCCGCGCGTCACACGCCCTCCATCAGCTAACCGCACCACCGTGGGCACCGCCGAGTTGCGGTAAGAGCGCACGCGGAAACCTTTCCCTCCAGATTCGTGAGCTGCCTGACCACGGCAGTTCGCGGGTCTGAGCCCCCCTCGTGACTGCGCCCTTGTCGCCGCGTACCGACGACTCATCGGCCCGGGCGGGACGTATCCCGGCCGTGCATCGGCTGCCCACGCCGGCATTGTGGCCGGGCGTTTCCCGAGTGGCGCACGCGTCCTGTCCGCGCGTGCTTCGCACGGCTGCTCGTCATGCCAACCAGCACGTCAGGCGGGGCGAGGGGGCCTCGCGGCCCCCTTGGTCCGTGCACCATCGAGCCGCTCTAGGCGCAGATAGGGTGGCCATCTCTTCATCAAGCGGCCCGCCGGGCTTCCCTTCCCCACTGGCGCTACGTTCAGGGGCTCACGGGACACGCCCCCACCCGCTCCCGTCGCATGCGTTGTCTGGGGGTCCGCCTTGCTCATCCGTGATTCCGTGTCGTCGATCGCGGCTCGACTGCTCGAGGGCACACTCGAGTTGCATCTGATCGAACAGTTCGTGCACGTGCACGGCCACCGGCCCGGCGAGTCCGAGATCCGGTCGTGGAACCGCAGCATCCCGGCGCTGACCGGGGCCCTGCTCGACGCGGGGCTGGGCCAGGTGGAGATGCTGATCGAGTACGGTCTGCCGCTGACCAGCAAGCGCGCCGACGTCGTGCTTGCCGGAACCCACCCCACGACGGGGGAGCCTTCCTACGTGATCGTGGAACTCAAGCAGTGGAGCGAAGCGCACCCCGATGAGGACGAGGACCCCGTGCTGTGTCGGGTGGACGCCTACTCGCGCCCCGTACTGAATCCGATCGAGCAAGTACGCAGGTACCGCGACTACCTGGTGTCGTTCAACGGGGCGCTGGCCGGCCACCCGAAGCGCGTCTGTGGGGTCGCCTACCTGCACAACGCGACCGAGTTCGGGGTCAGCGGCCTGGACGCGGGTGAGGTCGACGAACGGGCCCGCATGTTCACGGCTGAGCGGCGGGGGAAGTTCCTCACGTTCCTGCAGTCGAAGCTCGCTCCCGCGTCCGGCGCCGATGCCGCCGACGACTTCCTGGCCGGCAAGGTGCAACCGTCGAAGCAGTTGATGACCGTGGCCGCGGACGAGGTTCGAGACCGCGAGCAGTTCGTGCTGCTGGACGAGCAGCAGGTCGCGTACGAACTCGTGCTGCGAGCCGTTCGCGACGCACACCGGTCGCACCACAAGGAAGTGCTGGTGGTGACCGGCGGTCCCGGCACGGGCAAGAGCGTCATCGCGCTTTCCGTACTGGGCGAGATGTACCGGCGGGGCGTTCCGGCACTGCACGCCACCGGGTCGCAGTCCTTCACCAAGACGATGCGCAAGGTCGCCGGGGCACGGAAGCGCGAGGTCCAGGACCTCTTCAAGTACTTCAACAGCTTCATGACGGCCGAGCCCAACAGCATCGACGTCCTACTCTGCGACGAGGCGCACCGGATCCGTGAGACATCGGCCAACCGGTACACACGGGCCGAGCACCGCACGGGCAAGCCACAGGTCAGGGAGCTGATCGAGGTGGCTCGTGTGCCGGTCTTCCTGCTCGACGAGCACCAGGTCGTACGGCCCGGTGAAATGGGGACCGTCGAGGAGATCGAGGCTGCCGCGGCCGACATGGGACTGGAGTGTCGCGTCGTGTCGCTGGCGAGTCAGTACCGGTGTGGTGGCAGCGACGCCTATCTACGGTGGGTGGTGCGACTGCTCGGAATCGAGGGCGGGGGACCGGAGCCCTGGGAGCCTGACGACCGCATGACGCTGGAGGTCGTCGACTCGCCAGCGGCCATGGAGGAGTTCCTGCGGGCGAAGCGCGCGCAGGGTTACGGGGCTCGGCTGTCGGCCGGCTACTGCTGGAAGTGGTCGGACGCCAAGCCCGGCCAACCCCTGCCGTCGGACGTCGTGATCGGGGATTGGCAACGCCCCTGGAACCTCAAGGGTGACCGTTCGGTGATGGGCGCTCCCCCCGCGGCACTGTGGGCCACGGACCCGGCCGGGTTCGACCAGGTGGGCTGCGTCTACACGGCGCAGGGCTTCGAGTACGACTGGAGCGGGGTGATCATCGGGCCCGATCTGGTGTGGCGCGGTGACGAATGGGTGGTGGACCTTACCGCTTCCAAGGACCCGGTGTTCAAGCGGGCGATGCCGGAACCCGAGGCGAAGCGGCTCGTTCGCAACACGTACAAGGTCCTGCTGACGCGCGGCATGGTCGGGACCGTCCTGTACTCGACCGACGCCGAGACCCAGGACAAGCTCCGGGAACTGGCGGCTAACCGGGCGTCGTCCGTGACGGGGTAGTGGTGCCCCGCTCCTTGCGGTAGGGCACTGATCGGTCGGGGCTCGCGGCCTGGGGCGCACCCTCGAGGCCGCGATCCACCGTCCGGCGGGTCGTGCGTCCGCCCGCGGCCTCAGGCGACCAGCATGCGCAGGAACTCCCGAGTGGCCGGATCGGTCGAATACACCACGGTGCCCTTCATTCCGCGGGTGAAGAGCACCTTGTAGGTGTTGCGGACCAGCCGGTGGAACTCGTGGGCGGGGACGCCGTCGAGGACCTTGTCCTCGCTGGCTGAGGGGACCGACTGCCAGTCCTGTCCTCGCCACACCAGGTCGTCGCCGACGATGACGCCGCTCCAGTCGTACTCGAAGCCCTGGGCCGTGTAGATGCAGCCGACCTGACCGAAGCCCGCCGGGTCTGTCGCCCAGAGGTCCGAGGGCGGCAGGCCGCCCACTCCGTTTGGGCCCTTGATGTTCCACGGGCGCTCCCAGGAGCCGATCTTCACGTCGTTCACCAGCGAACCGTCCTTGTTCGGTTCGCTCCAGGGCCAGCAGAATCCCGCCGTGATTCGCGCGTCTTCGTCGCGGCCACTCTTCTGCCGCAGAAAGGTCTCGAGTTCCTCGGGGCTTTCGGCGACGTGTACGAGGTATCGGCCCCCGTCCCCCTTCCATGGGAAGGGGCCACCGGGCTCGATGCCCAACAGGCGTAGCACCCACGTCTCGTAGGCGCGGCTGCCGCCGGTACGGAATTGGCCGTCCAGGTCGACGTGGCGCACCGGGAGTCCACGCTCGGCGGCCACTTCCTCGATCATCGCGACGGTGCCGGTTTCACCGGGGCGCACCACCTGGTGTTCGTCAAGGAGGAACACCGGGACCAGAGCGGCGTCGATGAGTTCGTCGATCTGTCTCCTGGTCCCCCACTTGCTACCGAACTCAGCGCCGTTGGAGGTCTCCCGCAGTCGGTGTGCCTCATCCAGGATCAGGACGTCCAGCGCGCTGGCCTTGTCGCCCGTGAAGCTGTTGAAGTACGTGAACAGCTTGCCGCGTTCCCGGATATCACCCGAGATCAACTTCGCCAGGGTCCGCGTAAAACTCCTGGAACCCGTGGCATGCATCACAGAATATCCATCGCGCAGCAGTCTCCCCATGAGGGAAAGGGCGACCACGCTCTTGCCCGATCCCGGACCGCCGGAGACGAGCACCAATTCCTTTGTGCCGGAACGCCGTTCGTGCGCCATGGTGAGTTCACGCAGCACGAGGGAGAAGGCCGTCTGCTGCTCACCGATGAGGGTGAAATGACTGCGCCGGAGCACTTCGTCGGCGACGACCTCCATCAGCGCCTTGCTGGGGGCGAAGCGGCTGTTCGCCAGTTGGTCGCCCACCTCCTTGCGGTCGTCGAAGCAGAGGGTCGCACGCAGGAATCGGACGAATTCGTCCTGCGTGGTTCGGGTGAACAGCCTGCCCTCGGCACCCGGCGTGGTGAGGAGTTCCGCGACGTCTTCGCTGTCGGCGTCGTGAAGGTAGGCCACCCCGCTCACGCGCTCATCGTGCCCTTCGAGCACCAGGGCGTAGTTCCTGAGGTACTCGCAGTACTGCGTCACCTGGGCTATCGGATGCAGCATCGCCCGACGGGGCATTCTGGCGACCTCACACAGATCGTCCGAGCCCGGAATGAGCCACGCCGCGCTCCACTGCTTGAGCTCCACCACCACGTAGGCCGGATCGCCCGTCTCCGGATTCCGCCCGGCGAGCACCACGTCGGCGCGCAGGCTGCACATCGGCAGCGCGAACTCGACCAGCATGTGCACATCGTCAAGGCCGGCCGTGACGAGCAAGCGAGCCAGTGCGTCCAGGCTCCTCCCCCAGGAATTGACCTCGGCCGTCGAGGGGTACTGCTGGTACTCGAAGAAGTATTTCTCCCTCAATTCGCTGACGTAAGGACGCTGGCCGAAGGCGGATTCGGCGAGCAAACCTCGTGCGGAGGTGTGCTTCAAGGTCACGGGTCCCCCAGGAAGACGGAATCGTCGTGCGGGGGGCGTGTCCTCGATAGGAAGCCCGTCGGGTGCAGCACGTAACTCGAGGACCTTACCGAACTGGCGTTCACCCGGGTGAGCAGCGATCGGTTCCGGCCAGCGGAACCGACTCAGCGAAAGTCGCTGTCCAGTGCCATCACGCGTAGCTTCAACCCCGCGTCGACCGCTGATTTCCGAAGCACGGCGGCCACCTCTTCCATTTCCTGCCCTTCGCCGGGCAGTCCGGTCGGCAGGATGAACGCGGGCACCTGGGCCACGGCGAACAGCCGCCGCACGTACGCAGCCAACGGCTCCTGCCCATCGCGCTTATCCGTACGGTTCTGCACCTGCCCGAGCGTGGCTTCGCCGCACAGCAACATGTCACACCGGGGCAGCTCAGCGGCGCCTTCCGGCGGAAGGAATCGGGCTCGATATCCGACACGGCAGAGGAACTCGACAGCGGTGATGGCCAACTGTGACGCCTCGAGCCGCGACAGACCCGTCACCAGTACCACTGATTTCTGGTCTGCTGTGAATGATGCGCGCAGCACGGTGTTCACCCAGTGCGTCGCCCCGTCCCAGTCGTCCACGATGCGGAATTCGCGGCGAGCCGGGCCCCGGGAGCCGGCGTGCTGGGCCGCGGATTCGGTGAACAACGTACTGTCGGCCAGCAACTCGGCGGATTCACGTCCGGGCGCCGACCCCAGCCGACGGCTGAGGAACCTCTGCATCGCGCCACGGGAATCGCGGGTGAACAGGTAGGCCAATCTGGTGCGCGGGGCCGCGAGCAGGTCCGTCACCTGGTGGTCAGCGGCATTGTGGAGATAGGCCATGCCCACCAGACGGTCGTGGGGCGCGGTGAAGAGGTCGTGCGAGGCGAGGAGCGTCCGACACACCCTCGCCGTCTGCTCGGCAGGATGACGTTTCCCGCCGCTGATCATGCTGCCCACGATGAAGCGACGGTCGTCGTTCGGGGCCGCTGACACCCGCTGCCACTGCTTCAGCTCGGTGACCACATAGGAGTGGTCACCGGTCTCCGGGTGGCGACCGGCGAGGATGACGTCCGCTTCACCCGCGACGCCGGGCACCTGACACTCGACCATGAGGTCGACCGCCCCGAGCCCCGCCTCGATGAGGTCACCGGCGATGACGGGCAGGCTGCGGGCCCAGGCGTCCTTCTCGCCATCGCTCGTCGTTCTGCGCCCCAGAGTCATTTCGGCCTCGGACAGCACGGACCTCAGGGCTTGGCGAGCGTGCAGTTCATACGTTTCCGTGGCGGACAGGCACTTGAGGTACACGACATCCCCCGGCACGCGACGTTTCGCGCGGAGGGGGCGTGTCCCGCAGGGGAAGCCCGTCGAACCGCATAGACAGTCCTCACCCTACGGTCGACGCCCATGCCTCGCTGCTTCACCCTGCCCGGCGTGGGGGGGCCAGGGGCAGGGCGCCTCAGGGCCTGACAGCAACCCACCCCCACCTGCCCCTACACAAAGAACTCCAACCCACCCCCACCCACCCCCACACAAAGCACCCCACCCCACTCACCCGAGCACGCTGCCCCCGCCCGCAAGGGCCAACCGCCACTCAGGCGTGTGCGGCCCCATCGCTCCGCCCGGAGGAACCCCGCCGGTGCGGGGCGTGTGGCCACAGCGCAGCCGGTCGCTAGCCGGGAGGGGGCCTGCCCCGTCTGGGCGGGGACCGCTTCTCAGCGAAGCGCCAAGCTGCGGCAGCGGCGCGGGATAGCCCCGAGTGTTCGGGGAGGGGTGTTCCGGCTCGGTTCAGTGCTCGCCCGTGGTCTCTCCCGTGGCCCCGCCCCGTTCCCAAGCCAGTCCTTCCAACTGTTCGATGCTCTGGTTGAACTCGATGAGCAGGGTGAGGAATTGCTCGGTCTTTTCGGGGGGCCAGCCGGTGGCCTTGATGAGGCGGGTGGTGCCGGCGAGGCTGATGGGTCGGTCGGCTGCCAGGCGGTCCAGGCCCAGGGGGGTGGGGCGGAACCTTCGGGCCAGGCCGCCTGCGGGGTCGGGGATGCGTTCCACGAGGCCGCTCTTGAGCATGGCGCTGACCTGGCGGTTGATGGTGGAGACGGCCACCTGGAAGGTGTGGGCCAGTTCCTTCAGGGTCAGGGGGTCGCCCGCTTCCAGGCGGGTGAGGAGGACGTACGCCGAGCGGTCCAGGGTTTGGCCGATGCGGGGGCCCTTCGAGGCGACGAAGTGGCGGGAGAGCAGGGTCAGCTCTCGCTCCAGGTCGCTCAGCCGGTGTTCTTCGTCGGTCATACCCTTGCCCTCGGTCTCTTTCCGCCTCGGCTCTCTTCATCATCGTGCATTGCGGTGGGGCGGGTGGGGCGCCTGCGGGATGTGGAGTGGTTGTCCCTGCGGGGAGCGGCTGCCCTCTGAACCTCCTAGTTTTCGGGCCTCTTCCTTCCGCGCGCCTCCTTGGAGAGTCCAAACCCCAAGCTCCCCCAAGCCCCCAGCCCCGCGCTCTCGCACCCCTTCGTACGGCCCAGCCGGTCCGCACCGACGAGGATTGTTCATTATGCATGTGATGTGTATCGTGCATATCGTATGCATGGTGCTCATGCACGCCGTGTCCCGCGTTCCCCCGGCCCCGCGCCCGTACGCACTTCGCGTGTTCGTCGTCCGGGGTCGGGTCGCGGCTCGGGCCCGCGGTGTCGGGGCAGGGCCGGGCCGGTAGCAGGGGCGGCAGCGGGGCACGTCTTCGCTTCCCTCCCCCGAAACGCGTCCCTCCCCGAAACCCGAAATCCCACGTCATCGGCGCCGAGTGCGCGCCGGTCCGGTCAAGGAGCTCTTACGTTGTCAGCCACCTCCCCCCGTGCGGTGGGGCCCGGCGCGGTGACCGCCGTGATCGCGCTCAGCGGCGTCGTGGTGTCGCTCATGCAGACGCTCGTCGTGCCGATCATTCCGATGTTGCCGAGCCTGTTGGACGCCTCCGCTTCCGACGCGTCCTGGGTGATCACCGCCACCCTGCTCGCCGCCGCCGTCGTGACGCCCATCGCCGGGCGGCTCGGCGACATGTACGGCAAGCGCAAGGTCCTCATCGGCAGTCTGGCCGCGCTCGTCGCGGGTTCCGTGCTGTGTGCCGTGTCCGACGGGCTGGTTCCGGTGATCGTCGGGCGGGTGTTGCAGGGGCTGGCCACCGGCGTGATTCCGGTGGGCATCAGCATGTTGCGGGACACCCTGCCCGCGCCGCGCGTCGGTGGGGCCGTCGCGCTGGTCAGCGCGAGCCTGGGGGTCGGCGGGGCGATCGGGCTGCCGCTGTCCGCCGCCATCGTGGAGAACGCCGACTGGCACGTACTGTTCTGGCTCGCCGCGGGGCTCGGGGCGCTCTGTCTCGCGCTGGTCGTCGCGTTGTTGCCGGCGCCGCCGAGCCGGGCCACCGAGCGGTTCGACACCCCGGGTGCGATCGGGCTCGCCGTGGGTCTGGTGGGGCTGCTGTTGCCGGTGACGAAGGGGGGTGACTGGGGCTGGACCAGCGGCACCACGCTCGGGCTGTTCGCCGCCGGTGTGGTCGTCCTGGTGGGATGGGCCGCGTACGAGATGCGCGTCGCGCAGCCGTTGGTCGACCTGCGGGTGACCGTGCGGCGGCCGGTGCTGTTCACCAACCTGGCATCCGTACTGGTCGGCTTCGCGATGTACGCCATGTCGCTGACGCTGCCGCAACTCCTCCAGTCGCCGGCGGCCACCGGGTACGGGCTCGGCCAGTCCACGCTGATGGCGGGGCTCGCGCTGGCGCCCGGCGGGCTGGTCATGATGGCCCTGTCGCCGGTCTCGACACGGATCACCGCCCGGCACGGGGCCCGTACCTCGCTGCTGATCGGCGTGGCCGTGATCGGCCTCGGTTACGCGGTGGGGCTGTTCCTGATGGCCGAGGTGTGGCAGATCGTGGTCACCGCGGTGCTCGTCAGTGGCGGCGTCGGCATCGCGTACGCCGCCATGCCCGCGCTGATCATGGACGCCGTGCCGGTGACCGAGACGGCCTCGGCCAACGGGGTCAACGCCCTCATGCGTTCCATCGGCACCTCCACCTCCAGCGCCGTGATGGCCGCGGTCCTGTCGAACATGACGCTGCGGCTCGGGCCGGCCGAGGTGCCGACCGAGAACGGGTTCCGGGTCACGTACGTGGTGGCGATGGGCGCAGCCGCCGTGGGGGTGTTGCTCACGCTGGCGATACCGCGGGTACGGCGTACGGACGGCACCCGTGGGGCGGACGGCGCCGAGGGGACGGACGGCGCCCACGAGTCGGCCGATCCCGGCGCGCCCGGCGCCCCGGCCGATGTCTCCCGTACGTCCAGCGCATCTCGTACGGCCAGCGCAACGCCGACGTCCGGCGCATCTCGTACGCCCAGCGCAACGCCGACGTCCGGCGCATCGCGTAACCCGGACGCCCCCACCAGCACCGAAGCCCGGTGACCCACCCCCGTACGACGGAAGGACCACACGTCATGGAAGAGCGCGTAGCACACGCAGAGCACGCCATCGCCCCCGCCGGAGGGGCGCGGTTGGCCGGGAAGGTGGCGATCGTCACCGGGGCGGGGAGTGGGATCGGGCGGGCCGCGGCCGTGTTGATGAGCCGGCAGGGGGCGCGGGTGGTGGTGGCCGACTTCGATTCCGCGGGGGCCGCGGAGACCGTGCGGCTGGTGCGGGCCGGGGGCGGGCGGGCGCTCGCCGTCACCGTGGACGTCACGGACGAGGCGTCGATCGCCGCCATGGTGGAGGCCGCCGTGGCCGAGTTCGGCGCGCTCCACGTGCTCTGCAACCACGTCGGCGGGACCGATCCGCGGCGGGACCTGGACCTGTTGCGGATGGACCTGGACGAGTTCGACCGGGCCGTGGCGCGCAACGTGCGCAGCACGCTGCTCGGTTCCCGGTACGCGATCCCGCACCTGGTGCGGGCCGGGGGCGGCTCGATCATCAACACGGCCTCGGTCGCCGCGCTGGTGGGTGACGTCCTCCAGACCGCGTACGGGGCGGTGAAGGCGGCCGTGGTCAGCGTGACCAAGTCGATCGCCGTGCAGTACGGGCCGCAGGGCGTGCGGTGCAACTCCATCGCGCCGGGCGCCGTCATGACCCCGGCGCTGGAGAACAACCTGCCGCCCGGTGTCATCGCCGACCTCAAGCGCGGCAATGCGCTGCCGTACCTGGGCGCGCCGGAGGACATCGGGCACGCCATGGTCTTCCTCGCCTCGGACGAGTCGCGCTATCTGACCGGGCAACTCCTGGTGGTGGACGGCGGGATGACCATGCAGTCGTCCGCGGCGCCGGGGCGGCGGGCGATGTTGCCCGGGTAGCAGTCGCCGGGGTGGCTCCGCCTGCGGGTGGGGCGGGCGGCCGGTGGGGCCTGGGTGGGGGCTACATAGGGTGGGCCCATGTCCGAGGAGTCACCCCTGATACAGAGCATGCGGGCCGCCGTGCAGGCCGCGCCCGGTGACGTGGCGCTGCGGCTGCACCTCGCCGAGCTGTTGCTCGGCGAGGGCCAGCAGGGCGCGGCCGTGGCAGAGGTCGCCGTGGCCTTGCAGCACGCGCCCGACCACGCGCAGGCGCGCGCGTTGATGGCCCGGGCCATCGCCCCGCCGGCCCCGGCCGCCGCCCCGGCCCCCGCCGCCGCTGCCCCGGCCTATCAATCCGGAAGCGGAACGCCCACCGGCACCGCCGTACCGCCGACCGCCCCGGGCACACCGACCGCCCCACCGGCCGGCCCGACCGCCCCGGGCACCCCGCCGGCAGCCACCCCGCCCGCTGGCGGAGCCACCCCGGCCGACGCCCCCGGCCCCCCGCCGGGCGGCTTCGACTGGCAGGCGGCCGAGAACGAGGTGGGGGGCGTCGTCCCGCCACGCTTCGTGGAGGCGCCGCTGACCGTGGACGGCAGCGGCGACGCGGGCGACGCGGACGCCTGGGAGGTGGCCGCGCCCGGCACCGTACGGCTGGCGGACGTGGGCGGCATGCAGGAGGTCAAGGAGCGGCTGGAAGCCGCGTTCCTGGCCCCGTTGCGCAATCCGGAGCTGCGCCGGCTGTACGGGAAGAGCCTGCGCGGCGGGCTGCTGCTGTACGGGCCGCCCGGCTGCGGCAAGACGTTCATCGCGCGGGCCGTCGCCGGTGAGCTCGGGGCGAACTTCCTGTCCGTGTCGGTCAACGACGTGCTCGACATGTGGATCGGCAACTCCGAGCGGAACATGCACGAGATCTTCCAGACGGCGCGCCGGCAGGCCCCGTGCGTGGTGTTCCTGGACGAGTTGGACGCGCTCGGCGGCAAGCGCAGCCGGACCGGGAACAGCGGCATGCGCAACACCGTCAACCAACTCCTGATGGAGTTGGACGGGGTGGACGCCAACGCCAACGAGGGCGTGTTCGTGCTGGCCGCCACCAATGTGCCCTGGGACGTGGACATCGCGCTGCGCCGGCCCGGGCGGCTCGACCGGACGATCCTGGTGCTGCCGCCCGACGCGCCCGCGCGCGAGGCGATCTTGCGCTACCACCTGAAGGACCGGCCGATCGAGTCGGTGGACGTGGCGAAGTTGGCGAAGCTGACGGACGGCCTGTCCGGCGCCGATCTGGCCCACGTGTGTGAGGCGGCGGCCGAACAGGCGCTGCTCGACTCGGCCCGTACCGGCACCGTCCGGATGATCAACATGACCGATCTGACGCGCGCGGCCAAGGCCGTGGTGCCCTCGACGGAGCCGTGGTTCGCCACCGCGCGCAACGTGGCCATGTACGCCAACGAGGGCGGCTCGTACGACGACCTGGTGGCGTACCTGAAGCGGAAGCGGAAGCTGTGACCGTGCATCCGATGACGGCGCAGGCCGATGCGCTGTTCGACCTGGAGCGGTACGCGGACGCGCAGAAGCTGTTGGCGCGCCGGCTGGCCGAGGACCCCGCGGACGTGGCCGCCTGGACGCTCATGGCGCGCTGCCAGTTCCGTACGGACGCCGACGCGGAGGCGCTGCACTCGGTGGATCAGGCGCTGGCGCTCGCGCCGGAGAGCGCGGACGCGACGCTGCTGCGCGGCTACGTGCTGCGCTCGCTGAACCGGCGCGAGGAGTCGGAGCAGGCGGCGCGCCGGACGATGGCGCTCAGTCCGCAGTGGTGGGGCGGCTACGCGCTGGCCGCGGAGTTGCTGTGCATTCCGCCGCGCCCGGAGCGGTTCCAGGAGGGGGTGGGGCTGGCCGAGGAGGCGGTGCGGCTGGCGCCGGAGACGGTCGGCCCGTACATGACGCTGTGGAAGGTCGCCGCGGTGGCCGGGGACCGGGCCGCGATGGACCAGGTCGAGCGGCACATCCTGCGCATCGATCCGACGCATTCGCTCGCCCTGGAGCAGCAGACGGCGAAGGCGGCGAACGCGCCCGGGGTACGGGCCGCCGACGCGGCCGAACTGTACGCGGGGGCGCTCGCGGCCGTGCCCACGTCGACGTCGCTGACCAGCGGACTCGACCACGCCACGTACCGGCTGCTGCGCGGCACGCGGTGGCTGGCGCTGATCTGTCTGGTGGCCGCGGGCGCGATGGTGAACCTGTTCCCCGAGGAGGGTGAGGCGCCGGAGTTGCCGGTGCCGCTGGGTACGCGGCTGTGGGTGCTGGTGGTGATGGCCGCGATCTGGGCGTTCGGCGCGGCCCGTCGCTACCGGCGGCTGCGCGCCGGCGTCCAACTCAACGTGCGCTCCGTGCTGCGGCGCGGGAAGTGGGCGAAGGTGGTGCTGGCCCAGGCGGGTCTGGCGCTGCTGTGCGGCCTGCTGATCGCGGAGGTCCCGTGGACGGAGCGGACGGTGCCGCAGGCCCTCTTCTGGACGGGCCTCGTCCCCACGCTCGCCACGATGTGGTTCGACCGGAGGAAGCGGATTTAGGGGGCGGGGTTTGGGGCTGGGGTTGGAAGGGTTGAAGGTTAGGGGCTGCGGGGGGTTTGTGGGGGGTGCTCGCGCGGGGTGGGGTGGGTTGCTCGCGTGGGGTTGGGGTGGGTTGGCCGTATTGGGTGGGTTGCTCGTACGGGGCGGGTTACTCGTACGCGGTGCCCAAGGGTTGGGTTGCCCCTACGGGGTTGTCCCAGGGCTGGGGCCGGCCCGCTTCGTACGGGGGTACGGGCGGGCCGGTTGGGGGGTGGTCTTTGCGGGTGGGGTGGGCAAGTGAATGGGGGCTGGTCGGTTGCGGGTTGGCCCGCCCTGGGTGGGTCAGTGTCGTTGGACGACGATACGGACGCCGTGGGCGAAGGTAATCGACCCGTCGCGTACGACCAGTGTCGTGTCACGGTCGGACGCTTTGACGCAGGTCACCCGCCGAGTGAGCTCACCCAACTCGATCAGGTCACCCACCCGGGCCCGCCGCGCATCGACCACCAACCGCAGTGCCAGCCGGGTGAGGGGCTTACTCATCCCGCGCCCCGTCACCCTTCCCCCGCCCCGGCTCGGGCGGCAGCATCCCCTCCACCAGCACGGGCGGCTCGACGGCCAGCAGTCGCGTACGGAGGGCGTGGACGAGTGCCACCCTCTCCAGGTTCTCCACCGCCGACCACTCGACTTCGACCTGATCGCGGGGCAGATCGGCGAAGGCGTCTTCGGCCGCACTGCCGCCATCGAAGACGAAGGCGAGTTCCTCATCCTGCTCGCCATCGATGGCGGGTTGCTGATCGACCGCGAGCAGGGCTGCCCCCTTGGGCAACTTGATGCCGAGCGCGTCAGCCACGCGGCGGGCGGCGTCAACGATCGCCTCCCCCGGCTGCACGATGACACCCGGCGGGCAAGCCCACCCGTCCCGTACGACCTGGAGCACACGCGGCCACATCCCCAACGGCGCGAAGTACTTGGGGTTCTCGACCGGGCAGCGGACCAGCAGGAACACCCACACCTCACGGGGCGGGTTCGCGGGCTTGACCGCGTTCATGGGATGTACGAGCTTCACGCGGCTTCGCCTCCGTAGGTCAGGGATTGCAACCCGGCGCACGCCTGCGGCGCCCGGTCGTCCAGGGTGATGAGCCCGTACGCGGCCCGGCCGTCCGACCAGCACCAACCCTCGACGGTCTCGTACTCGGCACGGTGCCGGTTGGGGCACAGGACGTCGCTGCGCAACGCATCCGGATCGAACATCGACTCCTGATACGCGTCGTGGAACTCGACATCCGTCACGGGAGACCACGTGCCGTCCTCACCGAAGCTGAGGAAGAAACGCAGCGGGGTACCCATGACCAGGACGCGGTGAGTGCCGTCCATCAAGCACCCCCGGTCAGCGTCTTGTTGGGCTGGTTGCGGTGCTGCGGGCAACGGCAAGGCGGCCAAGCGCCGGTGACCGCCTCGCGGAAGGCGTCGTCACTCCGCACCTGTTCGCTGTCGACGGAGGTCACGGTGACGACCGTAGCTTCCCGGTCGGGCGGGCCGGATTCGCCGGGGCGGCGGCGATATACGCGAAGAGTCATCAGGTGTTCTCCCATGGTCCAAACCCTCACGGAGCCAATGACCACCGAATGTGATCATCCAGTCACCACCCTCTCCCACTCGACTTCGCACGGACAGTGATCCCGCGATGACTGACTGATGACTAGGCCCCGCTACCATGGGGCCGCATGGGGAGTCGGGATTTTGTTCGGCGTACTCAGCAGATGCTGCACGACCGGGGGCTTTCGATCAGGGCCGCGTCCCGGGCGATGAGCTACGACCCCGCCTATCTGACCCGGGTATTGGCCGGCAAACAGGCACCGTCGCAAACGCTCGCCGCAGCGCTGGACCGGTTTCTGCGAGCCGACGGCGAACTCGTGTCGTTGCTCGCAGCAGCACCCAGCACACCCGAATCTGCGCTCGCCACCACCTTGCGCATAAGCGACGTACGCGGCGCCGAACTGGTCCGCGCCATTCGGGAAACCTCCCAACGACTGGTGACGCTCGACAACGAGGGCGGCGGGATGCCCATCGCCACCACCGCCGCCCACGCCTTCAAGGTCATTCACACCCGGCTGAGGAACGGCGACTACGCCACGGCGTACGAACGAGAAATCCGGGCCGCCGCCGCGGAATTGGCCGAAGTAGCCGGCTGGGCCCTCTTCGACGCCGAAGAACACGACGCGGCAGAACGCTACAACGAAGCCGCCCTCCACCTGGCCCGGACCAGCGGCGATCGATCCATGGAACTGCTGATCCTCCAGAACATCGCCATGGTCGCGGAATGGCGGGGTAACTTCCGCACCGCACTCGCCACCGCCGACGGAGCACTCACCAGGCGACTATCGCCACGCGTACGAGCCATGTTTCTCGCACGCGAGGCCCAGGGGCGCTTCGGCACCGGCGACGCAACAGGCGGCGCACAAGCCCTCAGCCAGGCAAAAACCCTCCTGGACGACGGTGTACGCGACGACGAACCAGCATGGGCATGGTGGGTGACCCACCAGGAACTCGACGGACAACACGGCTTCGCCCTCTGGGCAGCCGGCCGCCACCGCGAAGCCGCCCCCCACCTCCAACGCGCCCTACAACCCACGGGCTCTGCAACGGTCGGCTACCGAAGCATCAGCGCCGCCCGCCTCCTCGGCTCCCTCCTCCACACCGGCGCCTGGCCAGAAGCCGAAGAACTCGCCATCGGCCTCCACAGCACGGCCAGCGAAACCGCATCCACCCGCACCCGAAACCTACTGTCAAAAACCGTACGCCAAAGCCTTCCGACGGCTCCCCCCAACACAGCCCACGCACTGGAACACCTGGGCACACTCGTCAACAACGACCCCCTCGCACTCGACTGAACAACCAACCAAACCCCACGGCATGGGCGGGTCCAATACCGGACATCGGATAGCGGATAGCCAGCTACCGGCGAAATGATCTCGGAGAGAGGGACAACCCACGTGCCACCGAATACCGTGGATGGGCTGATCGATCTCGGGAGGGCTGATATGGACCCCTCACGCCGCAGTGTTCTCGGCGCTGGCCTCTTCTCCGTCGCCCTGACCATCCCCAACTGGCCCGATGTAGTGGGCAGAATGGAAGCCGCGCAGGTCGGCGACGTACAGGCGATGGGAATGACCGACGTCAACACCGTCATCGCCATGACCGAACGCATCTCGGAACTCGACGACCAATTCGGGGGCCGCCACGCCCGCCCGATGGCTGCCGCCTTCCTCATCAACACCGTGGCGGTCTACCTGAAGACCGAAGCACCGGAACCCGTACGCAAAGCCATGATGTCGGCTGCATCCGACCTGTGTTACCTCACCGGCTACATGGCCGTTGACGAGGGCCTGCACAACGTCGCCCAGCAGTACTACGTCAAAGCACTGGAACTCGCCGGCGCCGCCGAAGACCACCTGACGTACTGCACCACACTGCGCGGCATGAGCGTGCAGGCCGTGAACCTCGGCCACGGTCAGGCAGCCATGCGACTGGCGGACGCCGCTGCCGCCGCCTCACCCCAGGCAGGCCCCCGCATGCGAGCCTTCCTCGCCGGGCAACAGGCACACTCCGCCGCAAAAGTCGGCCATCGCGCCGAAGCACTCGCCCGGCTACGGGAAGCCGAAGTCGCCATGGACCAAGCAGAATCCCAGGAAAAGACCTTCGGCTCCTACGACCCGGCAGCGCTCAGCTACCACACCAGCGAAGTCCGCTACGAACTCGGCGACCTGACCGGCTCCATCGCCGCCATGCAGCAAGCCGGAAAACTCAGGCACACCGTATACAGGCGCACACGAGTCCACCACCAGGCGCTCCTGGCCGAACGACAACTACAAGTCGGCCACCTGGAAGCCGCATGCGCCACCTGGCGCAGCGTCCTGGACGACTACCCCCTCGTCCACTCCGCACGAGCAGACGAACGCATGCACACCATGCTCACCTCCCTCCGCCCCCACCTCAAGAACAACACCGCCCGCGCACTCTACGAACGCGCACGAACCACCGTCCCCCACACGGCCCTGGCCTGACCACCACGACTCACGGTTCCCCACTCCCCCAGAGCCTGACCACAAGTCAACGCCAAGCGGAAGGGCCCCCATGGCCAGCCAACCGACCTGCGAGGTCATCGCACAGCACTACCGCGAGCGAATCCTTACCGGCGAACTGGAGCCCAACTGAACGAACAATCACCCCAAAGCAGCGACAAGTTGGGGAATGGCCGCCGCCACATGCGCCCCCAGGTCAATCGCCGCATGCGCCGCAGGCACCTGTACCCGCGCATCCCCCGCCGTCGCGAACTCGGGGAGGGCGAGGAAGGCGAAGAGCGGGCCCAGCAGGCCGAGGGCCGCGGCCCACTCGTCGGGGCCCGTTGCGAGGTGGCCGGTCTCCCACGCCTGTGCCACCAGCGGGAGGGCGCACACCGCCGCCAACGTGGTGACGACAGGCGCGGCTCGGTCCAGGGCCTGGCCCGCCGGCGTGTCGTCGCCCAGTAGCGCGAGCAGGCTGCCGAGCCCGGCGACGACCTCCCCGAGCACCTGGTACGGGACGTGTTCGGCGGGGACCGTGGCCAGCGTCCAGTCGCCGAAGCCGGCCGCGAGCACCACCAGGCTGGACGCCAGGACGCCGGCGTGGAAGTGGCGCAGCAGCGGCTGGTCGGGGTCGCGCGGGGCCCACAGGTCGACGCCGGGCTGCGCGAACGCCAGGCAGCACGTGCTCATGCTCGTCAACACGCCGAGCACCAGGGCCTGTTCGCGCGCGGCCTGGCCCCCAACCCGGTCTCCGGCCCGGCCCCCGGGCTGGCCCCCGGTCTGCCCCTCGGCCCAGCCCCCGGCTCCGTCGGCATCGTGGAAGGGCCAGGCCCCGCCGGGGAACAGGCTGGCCCGGGCGTCCCCGGTGGCGACCTTGTACGCGACGGTCGCGGGGTAGGCGGCGGTGAGCGCGAGGAGGCCGCCGACGGTCGGCAGGTCGTCCTCGTCGCGCCCCGCAGCGCGGGCCGCAAGTTGCCACAGTGGGGTGAGGTTCGGCGCGCCCGATGTGGTGTCCAGTGCGGTGTTCAGCACGCTGACGACCGCTTCCATGGCAGCGTCGGCGACCCGCAGCAGGCTGTGTACGACCTCTCGTACGCACCCCATGACCTCCCGCAGGCTCTCCTTGGCCGCGGCCAACAGGTGGGCGAGGTCCTGCCCGTACACCTGCCGCGGGCTGCCGACGAGGTCGCCGACCGCCCGCCACAGGGCGCGCAGGTGGCCCATGATGCGGTCGCTGACCGCGGCGAAGTCGGCGGCGAACGCCTGCTCGACCACCCGGTCGAGCCGGGGCGCGGGGAAGGTCAGCGGGCCGTACCGCTGGAGCCGTTCCTCCAGCCAGCCGGTGATCGGGTCGTTGAGGGCCTCGAAGACCACCGGGTGGGGCACCACGAGGGCGATGCCCGTCTGGAACGACTTGTCCTTGAGCAGGCCGTGCGCCAGCGCGTCGAGCAGTCGGTCGGCGTCTCCTTCCCGCGCGTCGAGCCAGGCGTCGAAGGCCCGGTCGAGGCGGGCGAACCCGTCGGTGCCCAGCACCTTGCGGGAGAGCCGCATGGCCTCCTGGAGCGCCACCTTCGCCTCCCACACGGCCCGCCAGTCGGTCGACGTGCTCAGCCAGCCGATCGCCTCCCTGGCGGGCACGCCGACGCCGGCGAAGCACGCGCCCACGGCCCGCCCGCTCTCCTCCAGCCCCCGCACGGGCAACCGGACGCCGGGGGCCACGGGCCGCCCCGAAGGCGCCGTCCCCGTCACCGCCCGCCCCGCGAGCGCCAGTTCGGTCGCCGCCCAGCCCGCCCCGTCCGCGACCCAGCCGCCCGCGTCGACCGCGCCGCGCTCCACCCCGAACCACAGGTCGCCGAAGAGGAGCGGGTCGCCTTCGCCGTTCGGCACGGAGCCGGCCGGAACGACGGCGTCGCCCTCCACCTCGCCCTCCGCGCCCGTGCTGGCGAGCACCGTGGCCGTACTGACGCTCGCCGTGCCCGTACTGGGGGGCGCGTGCACGCCGGACGGGGCGCCGGGCCCCGCGAGCGCGTGCCGGGCGATCGCCCCGATGGTGCCGGCGGTACGGGCGAGCCGGTCGGGGGCGACGCCCGTGGCGAGGCCGCCCAGCGCCGTCCCCTGGGCATCGAATGCGGGCAGCCGCCCCCGGGCGTCGCTCTCGCGCAGGGCGCCCGTGCCGGCGAGGTACGCGAGCGTCTTGGTGCCGGGGCGGAGCACGATCACCCGGACCCCGGCCGCGTCCGCCAGCACCAGCTCCGACCTGGCCAGCGTGGTGGCCCGGACCATGAACCGCAGCACCCCCGCATGGTCGGTCAGGAACGGCTGCGGCCGTGCGGTCAGTGTGTGCAGCGTCGGTTCGGCGCCCGTCACCCCGGGCCGCCGCCAGTAGACCTCGCAGTCGCCGGCGTGCGCGGCGCTGGCGAGGCTGACCTCGTGCAGCGGCAGCGGGGTGCCGATCGCGTCGAAGACGCTCACCTCCACGTGGTGGAAGTCGGCGGTGTACGCCTCGCCGGCCGTGGCGGGCAGCCGCACCTCCACACCGCGCCACCGCCGCGTACGCGCCTGGTGGACGTGGAGCCGCAGCAGGGGGCCGGCGCGGTGGCAGGAGAACAGCGCGGCGTCCCGCTCCCCTGACTCGCGGCCGGCGACGGCGATGCGGCCGACCTCCCGGTCGATGGGCACCGGCGGCAGCCAACGCCCCGGCGCCGACCTGCTCTCGCGCACCACCCACAGCCGCTGCGCCGCGTCCAGCGCGTACACGTCCCGGAAGTCACGTTCGGCCCCGTCGTACGGTTCCCGGCTGCGGTGCGGGACGACGTCGGCGAACTCCACGGCCACCGGCATCGGCGGTACGGGCGCCGCCGCGAGCCGCCCCGTGTCGGACGCGCTGTCGTCGATCCGGGCGCAGGAGAAGGAGCCGTCCCGGTTCGCGACGAGGACCAGCACCCCCGTGCCGTCCGGGTACAGCGCCACGAGTTGCCGCGCCCGCTTGCCGTCCTCGTCAGCGAGCCGCACCTGCCCGCTCCGCGCCCCGTCATCGCCGCACCACTGCACGCGTACGGGGTACGCGTCGGTCGGGGTCACCCGTGCGGCGTAGGCGTACCGGCCGTCGCCCCGTTCGACGTCCACCAGGACGCTGCCGCGGCCCGCACCGGGGAACTCCGCTTGCTGCGGGCCCGCCGCGCGGAGCAGGCAGTAGCGGGCGGCCTCGTGCTGCGCGTCGGCCCCGTCTTGCGCCCGGGCCCCAGGTGGAGCGTCGGCCCCGTCTCGCGCGCGGGCCCGCGCGTAGGCCAGCCCCCCGCCGTCGGAGCGCAGCGCCTCCCAGCGGGTCCCGTCGTCGGCCGCCAGCCGCCGGGCCGGGCCGAAACCACCGCGCTCCGGATCGAACGCGCAGGTGTGCAGGGCGCCCGCGGCGTCCAGCACCACGCAGCGCAGCGGGTGGCGTACGACGACGACCTCGGCCGGTTCGACACCGGCCCCGAGGTCGAGCGGGACCACCCGCCAGCCGAGTGGGGCCCTCTGGTCGCGCACCACGTGCAGGGCGCTGCGCGGCAGGCCGGCTGCCGAGGTGATCACGATGGCCTGTGGTGCGTCGCCGGCCGCGACCGTGCTCCGTGCGTAGAAGGGGGCGATGGGGCGGGCGGACGCGGCGTCGACCGGGACGCCGACCGCCTGGAGCACGTCCTGCATCATCACGTCCAGGGCCTGCGCGTGAGTGGCGCTGGCCGGGGCCGTCCCGCTGGGCGCCGGTGTACCCATTCGGGTCTCCCTCCTGCTGCTGACGGCAAAGAGCCGAAAGCTCCCCGTGGGGCAGCATCGGATGTGCCGAAATGCCGAAATACCGAACCGTCGAATACTGAAAGACCGAGAGAGCGAAAGACTGGGATACGCGGAGGCCGGGGAGACGGGGAGAGGCACCGCGTTACTCGATCGGCTCGGCCGGCTCGCCGAAGATTCATATCCGGATAGTCAGCGACATATGCAGGCATTCATCGGCATGGCGGCTCCTGACGCCGCGGGTCCTGCGGCCGGGGGGAGGCGGGCGGGGCGGAACCTCCGGCGGCTCGCGCGGGCGGCTGCCGCGCGGCGCACGCCGGCCCGCCCCACCCCGACCAACCCCGCCGGGCACGCCCACGCGCCCGGCGGTCCCAAGGTCGGGGACCCGACCTAAGCGGTCCCCTCCCCCCGCCTGGGCTCGGGCAGCGGCATCCCCTCCACCAACACGGGCGGCTCGACGGCCAGCAGCCGGGTACGGAGAGCATGGACGAGGGCCACCCGCTCCAGGTTCTCCACGGCCGACCACTCGACCTCGACCTGATCGCGGGGCAGATCGGCGAAGGCGTCCTCAGCCGCGCTACCGCCGTCGAAGACGAAAGCAATTTCTTCGTCTTGCTCGCCATCGATGGCGGGTTGCTGATCCACAGCGAGCAGTGCGGCCCCCTTCGGCAACCGGATGCCCAATGCGTCGGCCACCCGGTGGGCGGCGTCGACGATCGCCTCCCCCGGCTGCACGATGACCCCCGGCGGGCAGGCCCACCCGTCGCGCACGACCTGGAGCACGCGCGGCCACATCCCGAGCGGCGCGAAATACTTGGGGTTCTCGACCGGGCAGCGGATCAGCAGGAACACCCACACCTCGCGGGGCGGGTTCGCGGGCTTGACCGCGTTCATGGGGTGTACGAGCTTCACGCGGCTTCGCCTCCGTGGGTCAGGGATTGCAACCCGGCGCACGCCTGCGGCGCCCGGTCGTTGAGGGTGATGAGCCCGTACGCGGCCCGGCCGTCCGACCAGCACCAACCCTCGACGGTCTCGTACTCGGCACGGTGCCGGTTGGGGCACAGGACGTCGCTGCGCAACGCATCCGGATCGAACATCGACTCCTGATACGCGCGGTGGAACTCGACATCCGTCACGGGAGACCACGTGCCGTCCTCACCGAAGCTGAGGAAGAAACGCAGCGGGGTACCCATGACCAGGACGCGGTGAGTGCCGTCCATCAAGCACCCCCGGTCAGCGTCTTGTTGGGCTGGTTGCGGTGCTGCGGGCAACGGCACGGAGGCCAGGCGCCGGTGAGTGCCTCGCGGAAGGCGTCGGCACATGTCTGGTCGCTGTCGACGGAGGTCACGGTGACGACCGTGGCTTCCGGGTCGGGCGGTCCGCTTTCGCCTGGGCGGCGGCGATATACGCGCAACCTCATCAAATGTTCCGCCATGACCCCATCTCCCTTTCCAGCAAAGGCAGTTGATCGTCTCCGTGTTCGAGGCTCGGCGGCCGAAAGGGAACGCACGTTCCTCTCCGTAGCGGTCCGACTACCGAGATGAGTCAGCGTCCCCTAGAGTCAAATCGTCTTCAACCTGTCTTTGTTGCTCGAAGAACGAGGCGATGGCGCATGCATCGGAAGGAACTAGATCCCGAGGGGTCGCCAAGAGCGCGGTTCGGACTCCTAGTCCGCAGGAAGCGGGACGAGCGAGGGTGGTCACAGGACGAACTCGCCGAGCGCGCCGGGTGCTCCGGTACGCACGTATCGGCCGTCGAAACTGGTCGCAGACCCCCCACTCTTCGCTTCGCGCGTGGTATCGATAAGGCCCTGGGCACCGGAGACCTGTTCGAGCGGCAGAGTCAGGCCGTTCGCCAAACGGCGCTCATAGAGGGTTTTCCCGAGTACGTCTCCTACGAGGGACGAGCAACGGAGATCCGGCTGTTCACGCTCGGCATCATTCCGGGATTGCTCCAGACAGCCGCGTACGCACGCGCTCTGGCCAACGCAGACATGCGCCGAAGGACCATCACTCAGGAACAGGCCGACGAACGCCTGGCCATGGTGGCCAATAGGCAAGCTGCGCTCGATCGGCAGCGTCCGCCCACCGTCATCTCCGTGCTGGACGAGAGCTGCCTCCGGCGACCCGTGGGCGGCACAGAGGCGATGCGCGAGCAGCTCGACTACCTGGCGGACTTCGCCGAGCAGCCGAACACCATGTTGCAGATCGCCCCGTTCGGACTCGGCGAGCGGAGGCCGTTCAATCTGCCGATCTACTTGCTGACCATGCCGGATCGCTCGATGGTCGCGTATGCGGAGTCGTACGCACGGGGCCATGTGGAGCGCGAAAGCACCTTCGTTACGGCAGCCCTTGCGGACTACCATCAGCTACAGGCCGAATCCATGTCTCAGGCCGAGTCTGTGGCCATGATCAACCAGTTACGAAAGGGCACCTTGTGACGAGCGAATCCCCCCGCTGGACCAAGTCCTCCTACAGCTCCAACGGCGGCGAGTGCGTCGAGGTGGCCGCCAACCTTGCCACGCATGGCACCGTGCCCGTCCGCGACAGCAAGGACCCCCAGGGTCCGGCCCTCGCGTTCGGCACCACCGCATGGGCCGCGTTCGTGGCAGGCGTGAAGGCCGGCGACTTCAACGCCTGACCCGCCGCCCGTACGACAGGCCCCCGACCGCGCTCCCAGCGGTCGGGGGCCTTGCACGTTCAAGGCCGTGACCACTCCGCCAAGCTCAGCAGCAAGTGGGCCGATTCCGGGTGGAAGTAGTCGGAGTGGGCGCGGAGGGGGTTCAGGGGGCTGTTGCGGTAGCGCCAGCTCGCGTTGACGTTGACGAAGGGGTGGTCGAGGCAGGCTCGGGCGTAGGGCCTGTCGGCCGGGTGCAGGTCGGTGTGGGCGACGTCGTTGGGGGCCAGGTCGCCGCGGGCCGGCGACAGCCGCATACCGCCGTGGCCGATGCCGGGCAGGTGCTCCGCGTGCAGGTGGCAGTAGCCGGTGGCGTGGTCGTGGCGGGAGTGGGTGAAGACCATCGGGCCGCCGACCGGCGCCCGGTGGCCGCCGGTCGCGGGGCGCAGCGTGCGGAACGTGCCGTCGAAGGCGTTGCTGGGGGCCGCCATCTGGAAGGCGGTGAGCGAGTCGACGGTGAACGGCCGGCCGGGGTCGGTGGCGATGCTCCAGCCGAGGGTGTCGCCGGCGGCGGCGTCCGCCGCCCACTGCACGGCCTCGCACAGGAACCTGCCGCCGAAGGAGTGGCCGATCAGGTGCAGGTAGCGGCCGGTCGCGGTGCGCAGCGTGTCGGCCCTCGGGTCGCCGCGTTCGGCGTCGAGGTAGCCCAGCAGGTGGCCGAGTACGTGCGGGGCGAAGCCGCGGCCCGGGGCGCTCATGGCGTGCGCCCGGTCGCGTACCGCGTAATAGCCCTTGCGCAGCCGCTGGGACGAGGAGGGCCAGCGGACGACCACGGTCCACGGCGCGTAGCCGGCTGCCGTGTGCAGCCTGGGGTAGAGGCGCGGGTGGCGGGCGTGCTGCTGGTGGACGAGGGCCAGCAGGCGCTGGGCGTTGCGCAGGGCCGCGGGCTGGCCGGTCTGCCAGCCGTGCGCGTACACCAGGATGTCGGTGGCCCACTCCGGCGGGCGCAGCCAGTGCGCCAGGTGGTCCACGAGCCGGTCGGCGGGGACCGGCTCGCCGGTGTCGGGGGCCAGCAGCCAGCCGTCGTGGTCCAGGTCGACGGTGGCGAAGTCGGCCGGCGCCGGGACCTGGGCGGCGCGGGCCCGGCGGCGGACGTCGCGGGGTCTGGGCCGGGGGCCGGGGCGGGGGCTGCGGTGGTGCGGCACGGTCACGGGGCGGTCGCTCCTTCGTCCGGGGCGGCGGGGGGCAGCCTGCTGTCCAGGCCGCAGTGGAGCCCGTAGATCAGGCCCAGCGGGTTGTGGTACTCGGCGGCGAACCAGCGGACGGTGTCGCGCACCGCCTCGCCCGCCGCCGACCGGTCGACCAGGTAGCGAGTCAGGAAGCGCAGGGCGAACTCGGCGCCGAAGAGCTGCGGTACGGCGATGGCCGGGGCCAGCACGCCCTGCGCGCCGTGCTGGATGAAGCTGCCGGCCAGGCTGGCGAACCTGCCGGTCATCGGGGAGCCGGCGTAACAGACGTTCAGCACCACCATCGGGTGGAACGGGACGAACTCGCCCCGGCTGCGGTTCGCCTCGGTGTACCGCTTGCGGATGCTGTCGATGCGGCCGGCGTGCACCGCGCGGGCGTCGGTGAGTTGGAACGCCTGCCAGGTGGCGTCGCCGTCGCGGAGAACGGCGCCGTGGCAGAAGAAGTACATCAGGTCCTCGTCGAAGTGGGCCGCGTCCAGGTCGTTGAGGAGGGTGTCGCTGTGCGTCCGCTCCGTCAGCTCCGTCTGGTCGTCCAGCAGCTTGTGCACCTCGGCGGCCACCTTCTGCGCCTCGGGCACGCGCGACGCCCTGCGCAGCGCCTCGTCGATGTTGGCGCTGCTGATCGGGCGGGCCCGACTGGCCGCGTAGTAGAAGTCCGTCTCGTACGCGCCGGACGCGGTCTCGATGAGGTGGCGGTGGCCCAGGAAGAGGTCGAAGAGCCGGGCGAGTTCGGAGGGGGTGGTGGGGGCGGTGGTGCCCCCGGCGCTGGCGGCTGTGGTCCCGGGGCCGTTCGCGGGTCCGCCGCCTGGGGTCCCGGGGGTGGTCGGGGGGCTGGCGACGGACGACACCTGGACGTCGTACGGAACCGTCAGCGACGCGTACGGGGCGGGTGCCGGTGGCGGGCCCGATATCGGCGGGGCCTGCTCGCCGACGGCCAGCAGCGGCCAGGGCAGGTCGAGATCGGAATCGAAGCGGATGCGCAGGTCACGGCGGTGCAGGGCGGTGGCGAGGAAGGCACGCAGCCGCAGCAGGTTCGGGTTGTGGCCGCTCAGCAGCGTGTCCAGGAGGTGGCTGCCGGCCCGGACGAGTTCGGCCACCCGCCGCTGCACCTCGCCGGGCGGGCGGCTGCTGAGGTCCGCGCCGGTGGCGTACGGGCGGATGCCGGCGGCCCGGTCGGCCGGCTGGTAGTCCACGAACGCCTTCCAGTCGGCCAGGAGTTGCGCAGACAGGTCCTTGATGTCGCGGACGTCCGTCTCCAGCTCGGCCCAGTGCTCGCGGCTGCGGGAGCGGGGCAGCACCCCGGTCTCGCCCCACGCGATGAGCCACGGCCGGCCGTCCTGGACGCGCAGGCAGACGACGAGGTCCCGGAGTTCGCGGGTGGGCGCGAGGGTCAGACGGTAGCCGTTACTAGCATCCTGACTGCTCGTCAGGGGAATGTTCTCGTCCAACGGCTCAGAACTCCGGCGCCTGGTTGCGGTCGGCGGCGTCGACCGGGGTCGCGGGCCCGCCCGGGGGTGGTCCGGCCTGCGCGGCGGGGCGCGCGGGGGCCTCGATGGTCATGGTGGCGTCGAGTTCCTGGAGCACCACTCCGTGGTCGCGGTCGTAGACGGTGAACCTGAGCTGGTGCTCGCCCGGCTCGCGCGCCGTGAAGGAGAAGGTGGCCGCGCCGTCGCTGCCGTGCCCCGCGCGGTAACTGCGGGCCGGCGGCGTGATGTGGCCCGCGGTGCGCGCCGCGGCGACCAGCATGAGGTGGGCCGACGGGTGCTCGGGCTGGCGCGCCCACAGGTGCTCGTCGGGCACTTCGAGTACGAACTCCAGCTCCGCGGGCGCCCCCACCCGGGCCGGCCCGTCGCGCAGCGTGAGCCGCGGCAGGCAGGGGGGGCCGGTGGGCCGCCAGGGGGGCGTGGGTGGGTAGCCCGCTGCGGCGGCTGGCCCGGGCGGAGGGCCTGCGGCGGCCGGGTGCCGGGGCTTGTTGGCTGCCGGCGGGGGTGGGGTGGACTCGCGTGCCGGTGGAGGTGGGTTGGTTTCGTCCGCCGGCGGGGGTGGTGGGGTGGCGTCCGCCGGCGGGGGTGGGTCGGTTTCGTTCGCCGCGGGCGGTGGCTCGTCCGGGTGGTCCTGTGCCGCGGGCGGTGGGGGTGTGGCCGTACGAGGCGGCTCACCCTCCCCCGGCCCCGCCAATTCGACTTCTTCCAGGCCGGGTTGGGCATCAGGTGTCGACTCGGGGTGGGGTGGTTCGCCCTCGGCGTGGTGGGGACCTGTGTGGTGGGGCTCGGGGCGGTTCGTCCCCGGGTGGCCGGTGGACACGCGGCTCGTATCGACTTGGCCCGTACTCACCCGGCTGGTGTCGGCGCGGCCCGACCCGCCCTGGCCCGTGTCGGCCCGGCCCGTATCGGCACGCTCCGGGCGCGGGGTGGGGCTGCTCGGGTCGCCGGGGGTCTCGTGGGTGAGGCCGGGGGCGGTGGTGGGTCGTTCCGGGCGGGCGGTGGTCGTACGGGACGGGCCCGGGCGGGTGGTGGCGGGGCGGCGGGTTCGGGCCGGGCGGACCAGGTGGCGGCGGGCGGGGCCGGGCTCCGGGCGGGACCGGCCGGCCTGCGCCTTGCGCGGCTTGCGGCGGTCGTCCGTCTCCGGCTCCACGGAGCCACGGTCGCCCCTGAGCACAAGGGACTGGTGGTCGAGCCCGGCGATCACCACGGCCGACTCGGGGCCGTCCCAGGCGCGCATCGGCGCGCTACCGGGCGAGGGGAGGTCGTCCGCGGCGGGCGGTGCGGCGGCGCCCTGGCCGGGCGGGAACCACGGAGCGTGCGCGTGCGAGACGTGGGTGACGTCGGGGCGACGGCCCGAGCCCCTGCCGGGGGCCCCGCCCACGGCCCCGTCTCCGCTCAGGGCGCCGTCCCCGCCCCGCACCCCGCGCCGTAATCGCACCCTGACGTACGCCACCGCGTGCCACACGCACTTCCCGCCCAGGACGACGAGGCCGGACGCGGTGCCGAGGACGATGGCCGACAGGAACGAGGTGGCCACGTCCGGTGCGGCCGACTCGCCGGCCAGCCGCAGGCCGAGGAGGGCGGCGAGCGCCCCGCCCGTGAACGCGGCGGCGAGCCGGCTGCCGACCAGGGTGCCCACCTGGATGAGGAGGCTGCGCAGCCGCTGCCAGCGGGAGTGGCGCTTGGGGGTGGCCAGCGCCCAGTGGGTGTCGGTGACCGGCTCCTGCCGGCCGGCCGCCGAGCGCAGGGCCGCGGCCACCGACGGCGCCTTCGGGCGGGCCCCCGGGTGGGGTTCGAGCAGACCCTCGATGAGCGGCCCGAACTCCTTGTGCCGGCGCACCCGCGGCGGGCGGGCGTCCCGGAGCGCCTTGATCCGGGCGCCCGGCATGGGGCCGCGCAGCGGGCGGCGGCCCTCGACCATCTCGTACAGGGTCGTGCCGAGCGCCCACAGATCGCCCTGGGGTGTCGGCGCGTCCGGCGGCGTCCCGGCCAGGTGGGCGGCGGTCATCTCCGGCGCCGTGTACTGGGAGTTGGGCCGCTCGGGCAGCAGCGGCGGCGCCCCGTCCAGGGGGCTGGGGGGCGCGAGCCCGTAACCCGGGAGCGCCGCCGTGCCGTCCTCGCGGAAGAGGATGCCGCCGGGGACGACCTGCCCGTGCGCGAGGCCCGCGGCGTGCAGCGCTTCGAGTGCGCTCGCCACCTCAAGGCCGATGTGGGTCGCGGCGCCCGGTTCGAGCCGGCCGTGGTCGCGCAACAGGCCGTACAGCGAACGCGGCACGACCGGGTCCATCACCACCCACAGCGCGCCCGCCTCCTCGAAGACGTCGTGCACGGCCAACAGGTGGGAGTCGTCCGACACCGGCACCGACGCCGGCCGCACTTGCCGCGCCAGCCCGCCGGGTTTCCAACTCCCGTGAGCAGCAACGCACTTGGCGCCCGTCCTATCGGCGGACTTTCCGCCGGACTTTCCGCCGGCGTCGGGCACGGGCGGGTGGAGCTGTTGCACGAGGACGGCGGTCTGCGCCGTGCGGTCGTAGCCGGACCAGTAGGTGGAGCCGGGCCGTTCGCCCCAGGCGGTGTACAGCGCGTAGCGGTCGCGGAGGACGTCAGGGTGCGCGCCGGCCATAGGACCCCCGTCCTCCCCCGTGTGCGTCCGGCGTGGGCCACGCCCGCCGGATGCGTGGAGGATAGCCCGGTACGGGGCGGAACAGCAGGGTTCGGCGGAACATCGGGCGGGCGCACGGGGGTGCGGCGGGCGGTGGTCGGGGCACGCCGGGCCGTGCCGGCGGCCGTGGGGCCCGGCGCGTACGGTGCGGCCACCGACCCCAGCCGGCCTCGCCCCACCATGATCACCTAGGGTGCGCGGAAAGACTCGCCCAGCAGACGAGTCAGCCAACAGACGAGGAGTGTGCGTCGTGTTCGGTTCTTCCGTACGGGTTCGGCGGGTTCTGGTCGGCATCACCGCATCGGCCGCAGCGGGCGCGCTGGCGGTGACCGGTGCGCCGGGGGCCGCCACCGCGGCGGACTCGGTGGCGGCCGTGGACCGGCCCACCCAGGACGCGCTCGACGGGCTGGTGCGGGCGGGTATGCCGGGCGTGGCCGCCGAGACGCAGACGGCCGACGGGCGGAAGTGGTTCGGCTCCGCCGGGTACGCCGACACCGCGCAGCAGCGCGAGCGGACCGCGGGCGACCACTTCAGGGCCGGCAGCATCACCAAGACGCTGATGGCCACCGTGCTGCTGCAACTCGAAGCCGAGGGCGAGATCGACCTCGACGACTCCGTCGAGAAGTGGCTGCCGGGCGTGGTGGTGGGCGACGGGTACGACGCGGGCGCCATCACCGTACGGCAGTTGCTCAATCACACCAGCGGCATCCACGACAGCGTGGAGACGCCGGAGTGGCAGCAGACCATGAACGGGCCCGGCTTCTTCGAGCACCGCTTCGACGTCAAGCGGCCGGCGGAGATCGTGGCGATGGCACTGAAGTACCGGCCGTACTTCGCACCGGGCGCCGGCTGGCACTACTCCAACACCAACTACGTGCTCGCCGGCATGGTCATCGAGAAGGTGACCGGCGACAGCTACGCCCGCCAGGCCGAGCAGCGCATCATCGAGCCGCTGCGGCTGCGCCACACGTCCTTCCCCGGCACCGACACCACGCTGCCGTCGCCGCACTCGATCGGCTACTCCAAGCTGTACGCGCCGAACCCGGGCCCCGAGGTGTACGACGCCACCGAGTACAGCCCCACCTGGTCGGGCGCGACCGGCGAACTGATCAGCACCAGCGGCGACCTCAACACCTTCTTCCGCGCCCTGACCCGCGGCAAGCTGCTGCCGAAGCAGCAGATGCGGGAGATGTTCCAGACCGTGGAGACCGGCCAGCACTTCCGGTACGGGCTCGGGCTCATCGCCCGCGACCTGTCCTGCGGGACGACCGTGTGGGGCCACGACGGCATCGTCTGGGGCTCCCTCACCAGCTCCGCCACCACCCGCGACGGCGCGCACTCGCTGACCTTCCAGATCAACGGCGACTGGCTGGCGGACGGCGCCCCGTACGAGAAGGTCTTCGACGCGGAGTTCTGCGCGCCGGGGCAGTCCATGACGAAGTGAGGACGTGAAGTGCGGACGGGGGCCCGTGGCCGTGGCCTGGCGGACGTGGCCGCGGGGGAAGCTCTTGTGACCCCGTCCGGTCTCGTGTGACCCGCCGCACCGCCCGACCCGTGGGCGGCCCCACCGCACGTACGCCCCTACGCTCCGCACTCCGCGCGCACGCGTACCCGCGTACCCGTGAGCACCACGTACGCGCCGAGTGCGCACCCACGAGAGAGGCCCGTCCCGATGGACGTCCTGACGACGCACCGCGCCCTGCTGCACCGACTTCTGCCGGGCGATGCTCCGGATCAACTAGCCGTCCTCGAAGGGCAGTTCCACTACGTGGTGCGTGGCGCTCGGCGGGTCGTGTGTCTGCCGCGTACGGCCGCTGCGGCGCGGCGGCTGCCGCAGCGGGCCGCCGTACTGCGCACGCTCGCCGGGCTCGACCTCGGGTTCCGTACGCCGGAGCCGATCGCGGACGGGACGGGCAGCGAGCCCGCGGACGAGGCCGGGGGCGGCAGTCCGGGACCTGCCCGTACGGACCCGCCCTTCCTCGTCCTCAGCCGCATCCCCGGCGCGCCGCTGGAACGCGGCGCGCTCGACCGGCCCGGGGTCGGCGAGGCAGTGGCGGCGCAGTTCGCCGCGCTGTTGGCCGGGCTCGCGGCGGCCGGGGACGAGCCGCGGGTGCGGGCGGCGCTGCCGGCCGAGCCCGCCGACCGGTGGCAGCGCTTCGCGGCGCAGGTGCGGGCGGAGTTGTTCGGGATGATGTCGGCCGCCGGGCGGGAGCAGGCGGCGGCCGAGTTGGCCGCGGTGACCGCGCTGCCCCGGCGCACCACCGCCCTGGTCCACGGCGACCTCGGCGCCGAGAACGTCCTGTGGACGACCGACGCGGCCGGGCTGCCCCTGCTCAGCGGCGTGGTCGACTGGGACGAGGTGATGCTCGGCGACCCGGCCGAGGACCTGGCGGCCATCGCCGCCAGCTACGGCCCCGACCTGCTCACCCGGGTACGCGCCCACGCCCCCGCACCCGACCCTGACCTCACCACCCGCGCAGCCGCGATCCGCGGCACCTTCGCCCTCCAACAGGCCCTGGCCGCGCATCAGGACGAGGATGCGGAGGAGTTGGCGGACGGGTTGATGGGGTACTGCTGACGGGGCTGGTCGGTAGGGGCGCTGATCCCGCGTGGGGCCTGGCGGAAGCGCCGGAGAACGGGAGGACCGGAGAACCGGAGACCGTTGTCCAGGTCCGTACCGACGGCGTCGCCTACCAGGCCGGCCCCCGGGCCGCTCCCCCCTTCGGCGGGAACGGGCTGGGCAACCGCCCCGTACCGGCGCGAAGGCCCTGACCCGCTGCTCCGCCCCCTCCTCCCCTAACCCACCAACGCCGCACCCAGTGGCGACGCAGTCAAGCCGAAGGTGTCCCGGAGGTCCGTGTCGTCCACCAGGAACGGGCGTTCCGTCATGTAGCCGAGTTCGGTGAACTCGCGCCACAGGGGGTCGCTGAAGGACAGGAGGGTCAGGTCGCGTTCGGTGAGGGGGTCCAGGCGTGGTTCGGGGGCGTCGTGGAGTGCGGCGAGTTCGGTTGCGGCCTGGCGTACGGTCGTGGTGATGACGGGGGCGTGCCAGGGGCGGCCCCAGGTGCGGTCGTCGTCGGCGACCGCGACGAGCGCCGCCGCCACGTCCTCGGTGTAGGAGAACGCGTGGGCCGCGTCCGGGTTGCCGTGGACGAGGGCGAGTTCGCCGGCCCGTACCCGGGGGGCGACCAGCAGGGTGAACGCCGAGATCGCGCCCGGGCCCAGGTACTGGCCGGCCCGTACCTCCGTCACCCGTAGCCGTCCCGCGTCGTGCGCCGCCTTGGCCTGCTGCCACAGTTCGGCCCGTACCCGGCCCTTGCGGGTGCGGGAGGTGAGGGGGGTGCCTTCGGTGAGCGGTTCGGTGGACGGGCCGTAGCCGTAGTGGTTGCCGAGCATCACGTAGTCGGCGCCGGCCCGTTCGGTCGCCGTGAGGATGGCCGTGAACAGCGGCGGCAGCGTCTCGGGCCAGGTGTGGTACGCGGTCATGGCGGCGTTGACGACCGTGGTAGCGCCGGTCAGCGCCGGCGTCAACGCGTCGGTGTCGCTCGCGTCCAGGGCGACCCGCTCGACGCCCGCGTGGTCGGGGCCGCTGCCGCTGCGGGTGATCAGGCGGACCCGGTCTCCGCGGTCGGCCAGGCGCCGCGCGGTCGCGGCTCCGGTCGCGCCGGCCCCGATGACGACTCGTACAGCCATGGCGTTCTCTCCGTGCTTCGTGTGGCGAGGGGTGTGGGGGGCCGGGGGCTCCAGGCGGTGGCCCCGGGAGGGGCGGCGGGGTGGGGCCCGGCCGCTCGGCCCACTGTGGCGGGTGGCCGGCCGGTAGGGTCAGTGGCCACATTGCCAAGAGCTCCAAGGATCTGGCCATGCACCGTGTCGCCGTCCTGGCCGTACCGCCGGTCAAGCCCTTCGACCTGGCCATGCCGGCCACGCTGCTGGGCGCCGCGGAGGTGGCGGGGCGGCCCGGTTACGAGGTGACGGTGTGCACCGCCGAACCCGGCGTGCTCGACGCGTCCGGCGGGATCGAGGTCGTCGTCCGGCAGGGCCTTGCGGCGGTCGTCGGTGCCGACACCGTCATCGTCCCCTCCACCGCGAGCCGGCACGACGCGGGCCCTGCCGCGCTCGCCGCGCTGCGGGAGGCGGCTGCCGCGGGCAAGCGGGTCGCCTCGATCTGTAGTGGCGCCTTCGTCCTCGCCCAGGCCGGTCTCCTCGACGGCAGGGCCGCCACCACCCACTGGGCGCTCGCCGACGAACTCCAGCGCGCCTTCCCCGCCGTACGGGTCGACGCCGACCGGCTCTTCGTCGACGAGGGGCGGATCGTGACCGGCGCGGGTTCGGCCGCCGGGATCGACCTGTGCCTGTACCTGATCGGCTGCGACTACGGGGCGGCGACCGCCAACGCGGCGGCCCGGGCCGCAGTGGTCACGCCGGTGCGGCACGGCGGGCAGGCGCAGTTCGTCCGCACCCCGCTGCCGGCCGAGACGAACTCCTCGCTCGACGCGGCCCGCACCTGGGCCATGGGCCGGCTCGACCAGCCGATCTCACTGGCCGAGTTGGCCGCCCGGGCGCAGGTCAGCGTGCGGACGCTGACCCGGCGGTTCACCGCCGAGACGGGCGTGACGCCCTTCCAATGGCTGCTCCAGCAGCGGCTGTTGCGGGCCCGCGAACTGCTGGAGACCACCGACCTCACCGTCGATCAGGTCGCCGACCGCAGCGGCCTCGGCTCCGGGGAATCCCTGCGCCAACACCTGACCCGCCACCTCGGGATGACCCCGACCGCCTACCGGAACGCCTTCGTCCAACGGCCCGGGGCCCACCCCGTGCAGTGACGTGGCGGGCCCCGGGGTGAGCCTCCGGGAGGGCCCGGAGTGGGGTACGGGGCGGGGTACGGGGCGGGCGCGGGGCGGGCGCGGGGCGGCGCGCCCCCGTGGGGCCGGCCCGGGCGCGGCGGCGCGCCGCCCAGGTCGGTCGGTGCGG
>NZ_JBLIWA010000029.1:97855-169547 GCF_047525675.1 Streptomyces sp. 796.1
CGGCGCGCCGCCGGTCCGCTCACTCCGCGACGTACGTACGGCCCTCCCAGGCGAAGACGCGGAGTTCCTCGCCCTGGTGCGAGACGGTCTCCTGGGTGGCGCGGAAGTGCTCGTAACAGTTGCCCATCGGCAGCTTCAGGTGGGACTGGTCCGCGGCCACGTGGCGGGTACGGGCCTCGTCCGCCAGTTGCGCGGGGCCGCCGCGGAGCAGGGCGTTCGGCGGGGACGTGGTCGGCATGGGGCACCCCTTCTGGTGGGTCTCTTCGGACTGGTTGGTGGGTTGGTGGGTTGGTGTGGGGGGGGCGGGTTGGCGTGGGTGGGTTGGTCCGTGGGTGGGTTGGTCCGTGGGTGGGTTGGTCCGTGGGTGTGCGGGGGTCAGTTGGCTGTTGCGCCGCGGACGAGGGCTTCGACCGGCATCCGGAGCCAGTAGCTGCCGCGCTGGAAGGGGTAGGTGGGCAGGTCGACCAGGCGCCCGCCGAGGCCGGCGTACGGCTGGCGCCAGTCCACCGGCACCCCGTCCGCGTGCAGGGCGGCCAGGGCGGTGAGCAGGCCGGTGCGGCTGCCGGTGGCGTCCAGCGCGGCGACCCGGCCGGTTGCGCCGGGCGGGGTGGGCAGGCCGGATACGGGGCCGGCCGCCGGGCCGCCGGGGGCTGCGCCGAGCAGGATGGTGGCGCCGGCCGGCCTGGCCGGTGGGGCCAGTTCGGTCGCGGCCCAGCCACCCGTCCAGTGCTCCGGATCGCGCAGCGCGTCGACGCCGACGGGTTCGCCGGTCAGCGCGGAGAGCAGCGGGATCGTGGGCGACCGCAGCTCCAGACCGGCGAGGGTGGTACGGAGCGCCGCCGGGTCCTGGCCCGCCGCACCCGCCGGGCCGTCCTGGTCCGCGCCGGCCAGGGCGAGGAGCAGTTCGGCGGCGTCCGCCGTGGACAGCACCTCGGCCGCGTGCGCGGCGGCCACCACGCCGGGGCCGGCGCCCAGCACCGCGGCCGGCGGCACGCCCCAGCCGTGCAGCAGCGCGAAGAGCGCGGAGCCGACCGCGAACGAGGCCGCCTGGTCGGTGGCCGATGCCGGGCCCGTACCCGTATCCGTACTGCCGGTGGCAGACGCCGCCGGGCCCGTACCGCCGGTGAGCGCGGCCTCGCGGGAGGCGCGCGGGAGCCGGGTGTCGAGCGGGGCGCAGCAGGCGTCCAGCGCGTCGGCGAAGGCCGGGTACGCGTCGTAGAGCTCGCGCACTGCGGGCAGCCCGCCGCCCGGGCCCGCCGACAGCGCCGGGAAGCCGAAGACGGCGGTGGTGTCGGCCGCGGGCCGCGCGCTGCGCACGACGCCGAAGGGGGTGGCGGGGGCGGCCGGCGTGCCTGGGGCGGCTGAGGTACCGGTGGTGTCCGCGCCCGTGGCGGGTGGGGGGGCTGGCGTGTCCGTGGTGGCCGCGCCCGTAGTGGCTGATGGGGCTGACGCGCCCCTGGTGGCCGCGCCGGGGCCGTCGGTCACTGCGCCGGGGCCGTCGCCCGTACCGGTGCCGGGTTCCGCAAGGGCCGTGAGGGCCGCGAGCAGGCCGGCGCGGGTGTCGGTGAGGACGGTGGCGCGGTGTTCGAAGACCGCGCGCGATGCGGCGAGCGACCAGCCGACGTCCCGGGGCCGCCAGTCGGGTTCGGCGGCCAGCCGCTGCCGCAGCCGGTCGGCCTGGGCCCGTAGCGCGGCCTCGGAACGGGCCGACAGCGGGAAGGGCAGCGTGCCGGGCGCCGGCTCTTGCGGCGCCGCGCCGGCCGGAGCCGACACCGCCGCGACCGCGGCTGCCGATGCCGGTTCTTCCGACGCCCCGGCGGCCGATGCCGGCTCCCCCACCCGGGGCTCCGCCGGGGCCTGTTCCAGGATGACGTGCACCTTCGTCCCGCTGGCGCCGAAGGAGGAGACGCCCGCTCGGCGCGGTGCGCCGCGGTCCGGCCACGCCACCGCCTCGCTGAGCAGCCGCACCGTGCCGGAGGACTGGTCGATGTGCGGCGAGGGCTCGGCGCAGTGCAGCGTCTTGGGCAGCACGCCGTGCTCCATGGCGAGCACCGTCTTGATGACGCCGACGACGCCGGACGCGGCCTGCGGGTGACCGGTGTTGGACTTGTACGAGCCGAGCCACAGCGGCTGCGCCGGGTCGCGGCCCTCGCCGTAGGTGGCCAGCAGCGCCTGCGCCTCGATCGGGTCGCCGAGCGGGGTGCCGGTGCCGTGGCCCTCGACGGCGTCCACCTGGTGGGCGGTGAGCCCGGCGTTGGCGAGCGCCTGGCGGATGACGCGCTGTTGGGAGGAGCCGTTGGGGGCGCCGAGGCCGTTGGTGACGCCGTTGTGGTTGACGGCCGAGCCGCGGATGACGGCCCGTACCCGGTGGCCGCTGGCGCGCGCGGTGGACAGCCGCTCGACGAGCAACATGCCGGCGCCCTCGCCCCAGCCGGTGCCGTCGGCGGCGGCCGAGAAGGACTTGCAGCGCCCGTCGGGGGCCGCGCCGACGCCCATGTCGGGCGAGACCGCCGGGTTGGCCAGTACGGAGGCGCCGCCGGCCAGCGCCATCACGCACTCGCCCTGCCGCACCGCCTGGGCGGCCAGGTGCAGCGCGACCGACGAGGAGGAACAGCCGGTGTCGACGGTCAGGACGGGGCCCTCGAAGCCGAAGGTGTAGGCGATGCGGCCGGTGGCGACCGCCGGGGAGATGCCGCCGCTGAGGTAGGAGCGGGCCTCGTCGGGCACCTGCTGGAGGCCGGTCCAGTAGCCCTGCGAGAAGGTGCCGGCGAAGACGCCGACCCGGCTGCCGCGCAGCGTGTGCGGGGAGACACCGGCCCGTTCGAACGCCTCCCAGGACATTTCCAGGAGCAGCCGGTGCTGCGGGTCCATGGCGGTGGCCTCCGGCTCCCCGATGCCGAAGAACTCGGCGTCGAAGGAGGCCGCTTCGGCGAGGAAGCCGCCCTCGCGCACGTACCGCATCCCGGGGACGTCGATGCCGGCGCCCTCCAGCGCCGCCACGTCCCAGCCGCGGTCGGTGGGCAGCGGGCCCACCGCGTCGCGGCCATCGGCGACCAGGCGCCAGAGCTGTTCGGGAGTCTCCACGCCGCCGGGGGTGCGGCAGGCCATGCCGACGATGACGATCGGGTCGTCGTCGGGCCCGGCCGGCTGCTCCGGGGCGCTCGCGCCGGTGGCCGGGGCCGCGGTGGTGGCGGAGTTCGCACCGGGGGCGGGGGTCGGGGCGCCGGCCGTGGTGGTGGGCGCCGGCCCTTCGGGTGCGTCGCCGATGAGCTCAGCGCGCAGGGCGCGGGCGAGCGCGGTGGGCGTGGGGTGGTCGAAGACGACGGTGGCGGGCAGCGTGAGGCCGGTCGCGGTGCCGATGCGGTTGCGCAGTTCGACGGAGGTGAGCGAGTCGAAGCCGAGGTCGCGGAAGGGACGGCCGGGCGCGACGCCGTCGGCGTCCGCGTGGCCGAGCACGGCGGCGACGTGGCCGCGTACGAGGTCGAGCACGAGCCGGTCCCGGTCGGCGGCCGGGGCGCCGGCCAGGGTCGCGGCGAAGGTGCCGGCGGCGTTCGCGGTGGCTTCCTGCTGCCCGCGGGTGGGCCCGGTGTCGGCGGCGACGAGGCGGACCACGTCGGTGAGGTCGCGCAGTTGCGGGCGGAGGCGGCCGTCGAAGCCGCCGCCGCGGGCGGCGATCTCCGCCCACTCGATGAGCGCCATCGCCACGCACGTCTCGTCGTGGTCGAGCACCTGGCGCAGGGCGCGCAGGGCGAGCTCCGGTTCGATCTCGGAGCCGCCGCGGCGGCGCAGTTGGGCCTCGGCCTCGCCGGACGCGATGCCGCCGCCCGCCCAGTGGCCCCAGGCGATGGAGGTGGCCGGCAGGCCCTGCGCGCGGCGGTGCCTGGCCAGCGCGTCCAGGTAGGCGTTGCCCGGCGCGTAGTTGCCCTGGCCCGGCACGCCGAACGTGCCGGCGAAGGAGGAGAACAGGACGAACGCGGACAGGTCGGCGTCGCGGGTGAGCTCGTGCAGGTTCTCCGCGCCGCGCACCTTGACCCGCAGCACCCGGTCGAGCTGGTCCAGGGTGAGCGCGTCGAGCACCGCGTCGTCCAGCACGGCGGCGGTGTGCACGACGGTGCCCAGCGGCCGGTCGGCGGGTATGTCGGCGAGCAGCGCGGCCAGTTGGTCCCGGTCGGTGATGTCGCAGGCGGTGACGGTCACCGCGGCGCCGGCCGCGGTGAGTTCCGCGGCGAGTTCGGCGGCGCCCGGCGCCTGCGGGCCGCGCCGGCTGACGAGCAGCAGGTGCGCGGCGCCCGCGGCGGCCAGCCAGCGGGCGACGTGGCCGCCGAGCGCGCCGGTGCCGCCGGTGATCAGTACGGTGCCGCGCGGCTGCCAGGGCGCGGCCGGCGCGGAGTCCCGCCGCGCGGTGCGCACCAGCCGGTTGGCGAAGACGCCGGCCGGGCGCACCGCCACCTGGTCCTCGCCGTCGAGCCCGGCGAGGACGTCGGCCAGCCGGCCGCGGCTGCGCCGGTCGGGGCTGGCCGGCAGGTCGATGAGGCCGCCCCAGCGTTCGGGCAGCTCTTCGCCGGCGACCCGGCCGAGGCCCCACACCTGTGCTTGGAGTGGGCTGGTGAGCGGGTCGGACGGGCCGGTGGAGACGGCGCCGCGGGTGGCGCACCACAGCGGGGCGGTGACGGCCGCGTCGCCGAGCGCCTGGATGAGCGTCTGGGTGGCGGCGAAGCCGCGCGGGGTCGCCCGGTGGTGGGCGTGCGGTGTCTCGTCGAGCGGCAGCAGGGACAGCACGCCGGCGAGTTCGCCCGCCCCTTCGACGGCCCGGCGCAGCGCGGCGGCGAGCGCGGCGCGGTCGCTGCCCTCGGTGTCCGGGTCGAGGTCGATGCGGAGCAGCCCGGCGCCGCGTTCGGTGAGCGCGTCGGCGGCTGCGGCGGCCCACGGGTCGGCGGCGCGGGCGGCGGGTACGACCAGCAGCCAGGTGCCGGTGGGGGCGCCGGTCGCCGCCGCGGTGACCGGGCGCCAGGCGGTGGCGTACCGCCAGGATGCGATGGTGTCCTGGTCGCGCTGGCGGCGGCGCCAGGTGGCGAGGGCGGGCACCAGGGTTTCCAACGGTGCGCCGGCGACGCCGAGTTCGGCGCCGAGCAGGTCCAGGTCGGCGGCCTCGACGGCGTCCCAGAATCGCTGGTCGCCGCCGGCCGGCGCGGCGCCGGCAGGTACCGCCGGGTGCTGCTCGGGCGGGGCGCTCAGCCAGTACCGCTGGCGCTGGAAGGCGTACGTGGGCAGGTCGACGGTGCCGGTGCCGGGGAACAGCGGGGCCCAGTCGACGCGGGCGCCGGCCGCGTGCGCCTCGGCGAGCGAGGTGAGGAAGCGGTCGGGTCCGCCGTCGGTGCGGCGCAGCGAGCCGACAGTGGCCACCGGTGTGTCGGGCGCGGCGGTCTCCTGGATGCTCATGGCGAGCACCGGGTGCGCCGCGCACTCCACGAACAGGCCGAACCCGTCGCCGATCAGCCGCCGCACGGTGGGCTCGAACCGCACCTCCTGCCGCAGGTTGGTCACCCAGTACGCGGCGTCGAGCCCGGCCGTGTCGATCGGCTCGGCCCGTACGGTGGAGTAGAAGGGCAGCTTCGCGGTGCGCGGGGCGACGCCGGCCAGGACCGTGCGGAGTTCGTCGCGGACGGTCTCCACCTGCGGGGTGTGCGAGGCGTAGTCGACGGGGATGCGCTTGGCTCGGATCTCCGCCGCCGCACAGCCGGCCACGAGTTCGGCCAGCGCGGCGGGCTCACCCGCCACCACCGTGGAGGAGGCCCCGTTGACCGCGGCCACCGCGATCCGGTCCCCGTACGGGGCGATGCGCGCCTCGGCTTCGGTGCGGCCGAGGCCGAGCGAGACCATGCCGCCCCTGCCGGCCAGCCGCTCGCCGATGACCTTGGAGCGGAGGGCGACGACCCGCGCCCCGTCCTCCAGGGAGAGCCCGCCGGCGACCACGGCCGCGGCGATCTCGCCCTGCGAGTGGCCGACGACGGCCGCCGGCTCCACGCCGTAGGAGCGCCACAGCGCCGCCAGCGACACCATCACCGCCCAGGACAGCGGCTGCACGACGTCGACCCGCTCCAGCGGGCCGTCCAGCTCGGCGGCGAAGTCCCAGTCGACGTACGGGGCCAGGGCCTGGCCGCAGCGGTGTAGCTGGGCGGCGAAGACGGGGGATGCGGCGGCCAACTCGCTTGCCATGCCCACCCATTGGGCGCCCTGGCCGGGGAAGACGAACACCGGGCGGGCGGCGCCTTCGGCGGTGCCGCGCACCAGGTGCGGCGACTCGCCGCCGGCGGCCAGGGTGGCCAGTTCGCGCAGCAGCCCGTCCCGGTCGGCCGCGATGAGGGCGGCGCGGTGCGGCAGGGCGCTGCGGGTGGTGGCGAGCGAGCGGCCGACGTCGGCCGCGGTGTGGTCGGGGTGGCGGCGCACGTGGTCGAGGAGGCGGGCGGCCTGGTCGCGCAGTGCGTCCTGGCTGGCGGCGGAGAGCAGCCACGGGAGCGGTCCGAGCGGCCCTGCGGCGGGCATCGGCCCGGTACCGGGCTGGCCGGGAGCGGGCTCCGCGCCGTGCCCCGCGCCCGGGGCGGCAGCGTGCCCCGTGCCCCGTGCGGTTTCGGGCCCCGTGCCCCGTACGGGCTGGGGTGCGGCCTGCGCGGGGGGCTGCTGCGGGGACTGCCGGGGCGCCGGCTCGGGCGCCTGCTCGACGATGATGTGCGCGTTGGTGCCGCTCATGCCGAACGAGGAGACGGCCGCCCGGCGGGGCCGCCCCGTCTCGGGCCAGGGGCGGGCTTCGGTGAGGAGTTCCACCGCGCCCGCGTCCCAGTCGATGTGCGGGGACGGCGCGTCCACGTGCAGCGTCTTCGGCAGCAGGCCGCCGCGCAGCGCCAGCACCATCTTGATGATGCCGCCGATGCCGGCCGCGGCCTGCGCGTGGCCCAGGTTGGACTTGATGGAGCCCAGCCACAGCGGGTGCGGCGTCTGTTCGGGGGTGCGCTGGCCGTAGGTGGCGAGCAGCGCCTCGGCCTCGATGGGGTCGCCGAGCCGGGTGCCGGTGCCGTGCGCCTCCACCGCGTCCACCTCGTGGACGCCCAGCCTGGCGTCGTCCAGGGCCTGCCGGATGACGCGGCGCTGGGAGGGGCCGTTGGGGGCGGTGAGGCCGTTGGACGCGCCGTCCTGGTTGACGGCGGAGCCCCGTACGACAGCGAGCACCTGGTGCCCGTTGCGTACCGCGTCCGACAGGCGCTCCACCAGCAGTACGCCGACGCCCTCGGACCAGCCGGTGCCGTCGGCGCCGGCCGCGAACGCCTTGCACCGGCCGTCGGGGGCCAGCCCGCGCTGCCGGCTGAACTCCAGGAAGACGCCGGGGCTGGACATGATGGTGGCGCCGCCGGCCAGCGCCAGGGTGCATTCGCCGCGGCGCAGCGCCTGCGCCGCCAGGTGCAGGGCGACCAGCGAGGAGGAGCAGGCGGTGTCGACGGTGACGGCTGGGCCCTCCAGGCCGAGGGTGTAGGCGACGCGGCCGGAGACGACGCTGGTGGCGGTGCCGGTGAGGGTGTAGCCCTGGACGTCTTCGGGGAGTTCGGCCAGGTCGGTGCCGTAGCCGGGGGCGCCGGCGCCGACGTAGACGCCGGTCTTGCTGCCGCGCAGCGTCTCGGGGCGGATGCCGGCCCGCTCCAGCGCCTCCCAGGAGGTCTCCAGCAGGAGCCGCTGCTGCGGGTCCATGGCGAGGGCTTCGCGCGGCGAGATGCCGAAGAAGCCGGCGTCGAACTCGGTGGCGTCGTGTACGAAGCCGCCGTCGCTGACGTAGCTGGTGCCGTGGGTGGACTTGTCGGGGTCGGTCAGCGCGGCCAGGTCCCAGCCGCGGTCGGCGGGGAGCGGGGACAGCGCGTCGGCGCCGTCGGCGACCAGTTGCCACAGGTCTTCGGGCGAGGCCACGCCGCCGGGGAAGCGGCAGGCCATGGCGACGATCGCGATCGGCTCGCGCTGGGCGGCGAGGATCTCCTCGTTGCGCTGGCGCAGCCGCTCGGCCTCGGTGACCGAGGCCCGGAGCGCTTCGACGATGGTTTCCGTTGGGGTGACGGACGGTGAGGTGGTCATGTACGCACTCAGCTCCGGGGTCGCTTCAGGATTCGTTCTTGCGCAGCGCCAGTTGGACGAGGTCGCCGACGTCCATGGCCGCGATGGCCGCGGCGTCGGCCTGCTCGTCGCCCGCGGGCGCCGCTTCGCCGAGGCCGGTGAGCCGCAGCAGGGTGTCCATGACGCCCGCGTCGCGCAGCGCGGACAGCGGGAGGGCGGCCAGCGCGCGCCGGAACTCCCCCTCCTGCCCGTCGCCGCCGACGGCGCCCGCCGGGCCCGCGGGGTCCGCCGGCCCGCCGGCCAGTCGCTCGCCCAGGTGGTCGGCGAGGTGCGCGGCGAGGTCAGTGGGCGTGGGGTGGTCGAAGACCACCGCGGCGGCCAGCTTGAGGCCGGTGGCCGCGCCGAGTCGGTTGCGGAGTTCGACGGCGGTCAGCGAGTCGAACCCCACGTCACGGAAGGGCCGTTCGGCGTCGATGCCCTGGGCGGTGCCGTGGCCCAGGACGGTGGCGGCGTGGTTGCGCACCAGGTCCAGCAGGACCCGTTCGCGCTCGGGGCGGGCGGCGCCGGCCAACTGCGCGGCGAGCGCGGCGGCGCCCGTCGCGTCGTCCGCGCGGCCCGCCGTGCGCCGCTGCGGGGCCCGGATGAGGCCGCGCAGCAGGGCCGGAACCTCCTCGGTCGCGGCCTTCGCCCGCCACCTGCCGAGGTCGAACCTGGCGGGCAGCAGCAGGGCCGCATCGGTGGCGAGCGCCGCGTCGAACAGGGCCAGGCCCTGCTGCGAGGTGAGCGCCTGCACGCCGGAGCGGCTGACCCGGGCCAGGTCTTCGCGGCCCAGCTTGCCGGTCATGGCGCTGGCCTGCTCCCACAGGCCCCAGGCCAGCGACTGGGCGGGCAGCCCGTGCCGGCGGCGGTGGGCGGCGAGCGCGTCCAGGTAGGAGTTGGCCGCCGCGTAGTTGCCCTGGCCGGCGCCGCCGAGCACGCCGCCCATGGAGGAGAACAGCACGAAGGCGGCCAGGTCGCTTCCGGCGGTCAGCTCGTGCAGGTTGCGGGCGGCGTCGACCTTGGGCCGCAGCACCCGTTCCACCTGCTCGTCGGTGAGCGAGCCGATGACTCCGTCGTCGACGATGCCGGCGACGTGCACCACGGCGGTCAGCGGCCGGTCCGCCGGGATCGCCGCCAGGGTCGCGGCCAGCGCCTGCCGGTCGGCCGCGTCGCAGGCCACCAACTCCGGTTCCGCGCCCGCCTTCCGCAGCTCGGCCAGGAGCTCTCCGGCGCCGTCAGCGGCCGGGCCGCGCCGGCTGGTCAGCAGCAGGTGCCGCACGCCGTGCGCCTCGACCAGGTGCCGGGCGACCAGCCCGCCCAGGGTGCCGGTGGCGCCGGTGACCAGCACGGTGCCGGCCCCGTTCCAGCCGGCGGGCACCGTGAGCACCACCTTGCCGACGTGCTGGGCCTGGCTGACGTGCCGGAACGCCTCCGGTGCCCGCCGCACGTCCCAACAGCGGACGGGCAGCGGGGCGAGTTCGCCGGCGGCCAGCAGCGCGACGACCTCGGTGAGCATGGCGCCGATCCGGTCCGGGCCGCTGGTGATCAGGTCGAAGGCGGTGTACGCGACGCCCGGGTGCGCGGCGGCCACCTCGGCCCCGTCCCTGATGTCGGTCTTGCCCATCTCCAGGAAGTGCCCGCCGCGCGGCAGCAGGGCGAGTGAGGCGTCCACGTACTCGCCGGCCAGCGAGTTCAGTACGACGTCCACGCCGCGCCCACCGGTGACGGCCAGGAAGCGGTCCTGGAACTCCAGTGACCTGGACGAGCCGAGGTGGTCGTCCGCGATCCCGAGCCCGCGCAGCACCTCCCACTTGGGCTCGCTGGCCGTCGCGAACACCTCGGCCCCGCGCAACTTCGCCAACTGCACCGCGGCCATCCCCACACCACCCGCGGCGGCGTGCACCAGCACCCTGTCCCCCGGGCCCACGCCGGCCAGGTCCACCAGGCCCATCCAGGCCGTCAGGAACACCACCGGCACCGAGGCGCCCTGCTCGTACGACCAGCCGGCGGGCAGCGGGGCCAGCAGCCGCTGGTCGGTGACGGCGCGCGGGCCCATGGCGTCGGGGAGCAGGCCAAGGACCCGGTCGCCGGGGGCGAGGCCGGTGACGCCGGGGCCGACCTCAAGGACGGTGCCGGCGCCCTCGTTGCCGAGCGGCGGGGCGTCGCCCGGGTACATGCCGAGCGCGATCAGCACGTCCCGGAAGTTGAGCCCGGTGGCGCGGACCGCCACCCGTACCTCGCCGGCCGCGAGCGGCCGGTCGGCCGCCGGGTGCGGGGCGAGTTCCAGCGCGTCCAGGGTGCCGGAGCCGCCCCGTACGGCCAGGTGCCAGGGGCCTTCGGCGGGCGGCAGCAGGGCGCCGTCGCCGGCCGCCCGGGCCAGGCGCGGCACCAGGACGGCGTCGCCCCGTACCCGCATCCGCGGCTCCCCGCAGCCGAGCGCGGCGGCGAGCCCGGCGGCCGGCAGCGGGGGGGGGGGGGGGGGGGGGGGGCCCGGGCCACCGCGTCCGCCCCGTCCAACGCGGCGCCGGGGGCGGCGCTCACGGGCGTGTTGCCGTTGCTGTTGGCGTCCGGAGCGCTGTCGGTGCTGGTGCGGGTGCTGGTGTGGGTGCTGGTCTTCGCGTACGGGGCGGGGCCCGCGCCCGGGTCATCGTCCGCCACCTCGATGAGCAGCAGTCGGCCCGGGTTCTCGGACTGGGCGGAGCGGACCAGGCCGCCGGCGGCGGCGTGGGACAGCAGGGCGTGCCGGGTGACGACGGCCAGCGTGGCGTCCGCGAACCGGTCGTCGGCCAGCCAGTTCCGTACCAGCTCCAGTGCCTCGCGGACCGCGGCCCGTACGTCGTCGGTGGGGGCCAGCGGTGCGACGACCACGTCGGGGAGTTCGGCGGGCAGGTCGGCGAGGCCGGTGACGTCCTGGCCGATGACGGCGACCCGGCCCGGGGCGCGGCCCGCTTCGGGCGCCGGCACCCAGTCGAGGTGGAACAGCGCATCGCGCACCCCGGCGTGCGCCTCGCGCAGCGCTCCCGCCGCCACCGGGCGCAGCACCAGCGACTCCACGTCGGCGACCGGGGCGCCGGTGGCGTCGGTGACGGTCACCCGTACCGCGTCGGCGCCGGTCGGCGTGAGTCGCACCCGGGCCGCCGTGGCGCCCACGGCGTACAGCTCCACACCGCTCCAGGCGAACGGCAGCACCGGCTGCCCGCTGGTGCGCAGCAGCCCGCCGAGGCCGATGGGGTGCAGCGCCGCGTCGAGCACGGCCGGGTGCAGGCCGAAGCCGGCCGCCCCGTCCGCCCCTGCCGCCGCGTCGAGCGCGACCTCGGCGAACACCTCGTCGCCGCGCCGCCAGGCGGCCCGCAGGCCCTGGAAGGCCGGGCCGTAGAGCGAGCCGGCCTCGGCCAGGCCGGCGTAGAAGCCGGTCAGGTCGACGGGTTCGGCGTCCTGCGGCGGCCAGGCCGTGAGCCCGGCCGGGGCCTCGCCCGCGGCCGGGGCCAGTTCGCCGCTCGCGTGGCAGGCCCACTCGGCGTCCACGGCCGCACTGTCGGTCCTGGAGTAGACCCGGACCTGCCTGGTCCCCGCGTCCGTCGGCTCGCCGACGGTCACCTGGAGTTGCACGCCGCCCCTGGCGGGCAGCAACAGGGGCTCCTGGAGGGTCAGTTCCTCGATCCGGCCGCAGCCGACCTCGTCGCCGGCGCGCAGCGCGAGTTCCACGAAGGCCGTGCCGGGCAGCAGCACGGCGCCGGCGACGCTGTGGTCGGCGAGCCAGGGGTGGCTGGCGAGCGAGAGCCTGCCGGTGAGCAGCGTGCCGCCGCCGTACGCGAGCGGCACCGCGCCGCCCAGCAGCGGGTGGTCGGGGGAGGCGAGGCCGATCGACGCGGCGTCGCCCCGGCCGGCCGCCGGCCGCAGCCAGTAGTGCTCGCGCTGGAACGCGTACGTCGGCAGGTCCACGGAGCCGGCCCCGGCGAAGACCGCGCCCCACTCCACACCGGCCCCGGCGAGCTGCGCCCGCCCCAACGCCTCGATGACCGTACGGACCTCCGGCCGGTCCTTGCGCACCGACGCGACCAGCGCCACCTCACCCGCGCCGTCCCCCGCCCCGTCCAGGCACTCCTGCGCCAACGCGGTCAACGTCCCGTCCGCACCGATCTCCAGGACCAACCCCAGCCCATCGGAATGGAGTTGGCGCATCGCGTCGTGGAAGCGGACGGGTTCGCTGATGTGCCGAACCCAATACTCCGGATCCGACCAAGAACCATCCGTACCACCACCAGTCGTCACCACACCAAGCCGCGGCTCAGCGAACGACAGACCCGACACCACCGCCCGGAACTCATCCACCATCGGCGCCATCAACGGCGAATGGAACGCATGACTGACCCGCAGCCGCTTCACCCGCCGGCCCCGAACACGGAAACCCTCAGCAACCTCGGAGACCACCGCCTCCGCACCCGACACCACCACCGAGGACGGACCATTCACCGCAGCGATACTCGCCAACTGCCCGCGCCCCGCCAGCGCCTCGACCACCTCAGCCTCCGACGCCTGCACCGCCCACATCGCACCACCAACAACCAACCCCTGCATCAACCGACCACGAGACACCACCAGTTGACAGGCATCCGCAAGCGAAAGAACACCCGCCACATACGCCGCAGCCACCTCACCCACCGAATGACCCACCACCACATCCGGCACCACACCCCACGACTCCACCAACCGAAACAACGCCACCTCAAACGCAAACAACGCAGGCTGCGCAAACTCCGTACGCCCCAACACCGAAGCGTCATCACCCCACACCACCGACCCCAACCCAACCGACAACAACCCATCCAACTCCCCCACCACCCCATCCCACGCCCCCGCAAACACCGGAAACGCCCCATACAACCCACGCCCCATCCCCAACCACTGACTCCCCTGCCCACCAAACACAAACGCCGTACGACCCGACACCGGCCGCCCCACCAACACACCCGGCGACGACACACCCGACGCCACATCCGCAAGAGCCGACAACAACCCCTCCCGCGTATCACCCACGACCACCGCACGGTGATCGTGGTCCGCGCGGGAGGCGGCCAGGGTGGCGCCGACGGCGGCGAGCGGGAGTTCGGGGTGGGCCGCCAGGTGGGTGCGGAGCCGGTCGGCCTGGGCGCGCAGCGCCGCGGGGCCGCGGGCCGACAGCGGCCAGGGGGTCAGCGGCAGCGGGGCCGCGGCGCGCTCGGCCGCCAGTGGGGCGGTCGGTAGCGGCGCCTGTTCCAGGACGATGTGCGCGTTGGTGCCGCTGACGCCGAACGAGGAGACGGCGGCGCGGCGTACGGAACCGGCGGCCGGAGCCCACGGGCGGGGCTCGGTCAGCAGCCGTACGGCGCCCGACTCCCAGTCCACCTCCGGCGTCGGCTCGTCCACGTGCAGCGTCATCGGGAGCGTGCCGGCGCGCATGGCCATGACCATCTTGATGATGCCGGCGACGCCGGCGGCGGCCTGGGTGTGGCCGAGGTTGGACTTGATGGAGCCCAGCCACAGCGGCTGGTCGGCGGGGCGCTGCTGCCCGTACGTGGCGAGCAGCGCCTGTGCCTCGATCGGGTCGCCCAGCGGGGTTCCGGTGCCGTGCGCCTCCACCGCGTCCACGTCGGCCGCGGTCAGTCCTGCGGTGGCGAGCGCGGCCTCGATGACGCGCTGCTGGGCGGGGCCGTTGGGGGCGGTGAGGCCGTTGGACGCGCCGTCCTGGTTGACGGCGGAGCCCCGTACGACAGCGAGCACCTGGTGCCCGTTGCGCTGCGCGTCCGAGAGGCGCTCGACCAGCAGTACGCCGACGCCCTCGGACCAGCCGGTGCCGTCGGCGCCGGCCGCGAACGCCTTGCACCGGCCGTCGGGGGCCAGCCCGCGCTGCCGGCTGAACTCCACGAACACCTCGGCGCCCGGCATCACGGCCACGCCGCCGGCCAGTGCCATCGTGCACTCGCCGCGGTGCAGCGCCTGGACGGCCATGTGCAGCGCGACCAGCGAGGACGAGCAGGCCGTGTCGACGGTGACGGCCGGGCCCTCGAAGCCGAAGGTGTAGGAGAGGCGGCCGGAGAGCACGCTGGATGCGTTGCCCGTCATCACGTAGCCCTCGGCGCCGTCGGGCAGGTCGCCCAGGCTGTTGACGTAGTTGCGGTGGCCGGCGCCGATGAACACGCCGGTGGGGGTCGCCGCCAGGCTGGCCGGGGCGATGCCGGCGCGCTCCAACGCCTCCCAGGAGGTCTCAAGGAGCAGCCGCTGCTGCGGGTCCATGGCCAACGCCTCGCGCGGCGAGATCCCGAAGAACCCGGCGTCGAACTCGGCCGCGTCGTACAGGAACCCGCCCTCGCGCACGTACGTCTTGCCCACCGCGTCCGGGTCCGGGTCGAAGAGGCCGTCGGTGTCCCAGCCGCGGTCGGTGGGGAAGCCCGCGATGGCGTCGCGGCCCTCGGCGAGCAGTTCCCAGAGCTCCTCGGGCGAGCGCACGCCGCCGGGCATCCGGCAGGCCATGCCGACGATCGCGATCGGCTCCTCCGACGCGGCCACCGGCCGCGGTGCGGGGGCCGCGCCCGCGGGCGCCTGCGCGCCGCCGAGCCGGTCGGCCAGGTGCCGGGCGAGGGCGCGCGGCGTGGGGTGGTCGAAGACGAGCGACGCGGGCAGCCGCAGGCCGGTCGCGGTGTTCAGCCGGTTCCGCAGGTCCACGGCGATCAGTGAGTCGACGCCCAACTCCTTGAAGGCCCGGTCCTGCTCGACGCCCTGCGGGTCACCGTGGCCGAGGGCGGCGCCGGCGTGCGTACGGACCAGGGCGAGCAGCTCGCGGTCCCGGTCGGCCGGCGCGAGCGGGGCGAGCCGCTGCGCCAGGTCGGACGCGCCGGGCCGGCCTGCCGGGTCGACGGGCGCCGTCGCGGTCGCGGCCTCGATGGCCGTCCGCACCTCGGGGACGCCGGTGATCAGCGGGTACGGGCGGACGGCGACGGCGGCCGGGGCGATGACCGACCAGTCGATGTCGACCACGCCGAGCACGGTGTCGCCGGCGGCGAGCGCGCGTTCCAGGGAGGCGACGGCGCGTTCGGGGTCCATGGGGGGCACGCCCTCGGCGCGCAACCGCTCCCCCACCGCCCCGTCGGCCAGCCCGCCGCCGCCCCAGGAGCCCCACATCACGGAGGTGGCGGGCAGCCCGTGGGCGCGGCGGTGCGCGGCGAGCGCGTCCAGGTAGGTGTTGGCCGCCGCGTAGTTGGCCTGCCCGATGCTCGGGAAGACGCTGGCGAACGAGGAGAACAGCACGAACGCCGACAGCTCGCGCCCGGCGGTCAGCTCGTGCAGGTGGCGGGCGGCGGCGGCCTTCGGCCGGGCGACGCCGGCGACCCGCTCGGGCGTCAGGGTCTCCACGATCGTGTCGTCGAGCACGCCGGCCGCATGGAACACGGCGGTCAGCGGCAGGTCGGCGGGGAGCGCGGCGAGGGTGGCGGCGAGCGCGTCGCGGTCGGCGGCGTCGCAGGCGGCGAGGGTGACGCGGGCGCCGAGCGCGGTGAGCTCGTCGGCGAGCTCGGCGGCGCCGGGCGCGTCGGGGCCGCGCCGGCTGGTGAGCAGCAGGTGTTCGGCGCCGGCACGGGCCAGCCAGCGGGCCACGTGCGCGCCGAGCGCACCGGTGCCGCCGGTGATCAGTACGGTGCCGGGCCCGGGCCGCCAACCGCCGGCCGTCGCCGGCCGGTCGGCGCCCGTGGCGCGGACCAGGCGGGCGGCGAACAGGCCGGCGGGCCGCACCGCGAGCTGGTCCTCGCCGGCGCCACCGGCGAGGGCTGCGACCAGGGCGCGCCCGACCCGCTCACCGGCGTCCGCCGGCAGGTCCACGACACCGCCCCAGCGCTGCGGGTACTCCAGCGCGGCGACCCGCCCGACGCCCCAGACAGGGGCCTGGGCGGGGTCGGTGACGGGGTCGCCGTCTGCGGTGGCCACGGCGCCCCGGGTGGTGCACCACAGCGGCGCGTCCACGGCGAGGTCGCCGAGCGCCTGGAGCAGCGCGAGGGTACCGAGCGTGCCGGCGGCGAGCTCGGGGTGCGCGGCGTGCGGCGCGGTGTCCAGGGCGAGCAGGGAGAGGACACCGGCGATCGGGGTGGTGGCGGCGCTTGTGGCGGTGGCGGCGCTTGTGGCGGTGGCGCGGGCGCCGTCGAGGGTGGGGGTGGCGTGCTCGGTGGCTCCGGGTGTCTGGGCTCCGTGCCCGCTCGCCCCGTGCTCCACCGCGCCGCGCGCCGTGGCTCCGTGCCCCGTCGTGCCGGGCTCCGTCGTGCCGGGCTCCGCCGCGCCGTCGGCCGTGCCGCCCGGCGTTCCGGTCAGGGCCGTACGCAGCGCTGCGGCGAGCTCTTCCCTGGTGGCCGAGGCGGCGACGGCCACCCGCTGCACCCGGGCGCCCGCGGCCTCCAGCGCGCGGGCGGCAGCTTCCGCCCAACTCCCTTCTGTGCCTTCCCCGTTCATTGCAGTCTTGGCGCCGGCTCCTTCGGGCGTGACCAGCAGCCAGGTGCCCGTCAGGTGGGCGCCGGCCGGGGTCGGGAGGGGCTGCCAGTCGACGCGGTAGCGCCAGGAGTCCAGCGTGGAGCGCTCGCGTTCGCGGCGCCGCCAGGCGGAGAGCGCCGGCAGCACCGTCACCAGCGGCTGGTCGGCGCCGACGGCCAGCGCGTCGGTCAGGTCGGCCAGGTCCTCGCGTTCGACGGCCGCCCAGAACCGGTCCTCGTACGCGTCCCGCGCCCCGTCCGCGCCCGCCGCTGCGGCCTCCCGGGCCGCAAGCCAGTAGCGGCTGCGCTGGAAGGCGTAGGTGGGCAGGTCAACGGCGGCACCGGTACCGGCTCCGGCTCGGGTGAGCAGCGGCGACCAGTCGACGGCCACGCCGCGTACGTACGCCTCGGCGAGCGAGCGTACGAACCGGTCCCGGCCGCCCTCCTCGCGGCGCAGCGTGCCGACCGCCACGACCTCGGCGACGCCGGCCTGTTCGGCGGTCTCGCCGACCGCCATCGCGAGCACCGGGTGCGAGCTGGATTCGATGAAGGTGCGGTGGCCCAGGTCGATCAGGTCCGCGATGACCTGCTGGAACTCCACGGTCTGGCGCAGGTTGCGCACCCAGTACGCGGCGTCGAGCCCGGCCGTGTCGAGTAGCGCGCCGTCCACGGTGGAGTAGAACGGCACGGTGGCGGTCCGCGGCGCGACGTCGGCCAGGACCGTCAGCAGCTCCGCGCGGACCGCATCGACCTGCGGCGAGTGCGAGGCGTAGTCCACCGGAATGCGCTTGGCGCGGATCTCCGCCGCCTCGCAGCCGGCGACGAGTTCGTCGAGGGCTGCGGGTTCGCCCGCCACCACGGTGGACGAAGCACCGTTGACCGCGGCGACGGTGACTCGGCCGTCGTACGCGGCGATCCGCGCCTCGGCCTCCGCACGCGGCAACCCGAGCGAAACCATGCCGCCCTTGCCCGCCAACCGCTCGCCGATCACCTTCGAACGGAGCGCCACGACGCGCGCCCCGTCCTCCAACGAAAGCCCGCCAGCAACGACGGCCGCCGCGATCTCACCCTGCGAGTGACCCACCACCGCCGCAGGCTCCACCCCGTACGAACGCCACAACGCCGCCAGCGAAACCATCACCGCCCACGACAACGGCTGCACGACGTCGACCCGCTCCAACGAGCCATCCAACTCCGCAGCGAAGTCCCAGTCCACGAACGGGGCGAGGGCATCGCCACAGCGGGCCAGCTCGGCTGCGAACACCGGCTCGGACGCACGCAGTTCCCGCGCCATCCCCACCCACTGCGCACCCTGCCCCGGGAAGACGAAGACGGCCTTGGTGCCCTGTTGGGCGATGCCCGTGACGGTCGTGGGGGCGGCTTCTTCGCGGGCGAGGGCCGTCAGGCCGGCGAGGAGTTCGGTGCGGTCGGTGGCGACGACCGCGGCGCGGTGTTCCAGGGCCGCGCGGGTGTCGACGAGGGCAGCGGCGACGTCCAGCGGGGCCAGTTCGGGCCGCTCCGTCAGATGTGCGGCCAGCCGCTCCGCCTGCGCGCGCAGGGCACGTTCCGACTTGCCGGACAGCACCCAGGGCAGGGGGGCCGGGTGCTCGGGAGCACCGCTGGCCGGGGCGTCCTCCGTGCCGCCCGCCGGGGCTGCGGGCTGCCCCGCCGCGGGCGCCGTACCCGGCTCCGCGACCGAACCCGGGGGCTCCGCGGCCGGCTCCGGCGCCTGTTCCACGATCACGTGCGCATTGGTGCCGCTGATGCCGAACGAGGAGACGCCAGCCCGCCGCGGCTCGTCCTTCTCGGGCCACGGCCGCGCCTCCGTCAACAGCGACACCGCACCTGCCGACCAGTCGATGTGCGGCGACGGCTGCTCGGCGTGCAGGGTCTTCGGCAGGACGCCCCGGCGCAGGGCCATGACGGTCTTGATGACGCCGGCGACGCCGGCGGCGGCCTGCGCGTGGCCGATGTTGGACTTGAACGAGCCGAGCCACAGCGGCCGGTCGGCGGGGCGGCCCTGTCCGTACGTGGCGAGTAGCGCCTGCGCCTCGATCGGGTCGCCCAGCGTCGTACCGGTGCCGTGCGCCTCCACCGCGTCCACCTGGCCGGCGTTGAGCTTGGCGTTGATCAGGGCCTGCCGGATGACCCGCTCCTGGGCGGGGCCGCTGGGCGCGGACAGGCCGTTGGAGGCGCCGTCCTGGTTGACGGCCGAGCCGCGGATCACGGCGAGCACCCGGTGGCCGTTCTTGCGGGCGTCCGACAGGCGCTCCAGGAGGAGGACGCCGACGCCCTCGGCGAGCCCGAGGCCGTCCGCCCCGGCACCGAACGCCTTGCAGCGGCCGTCGGTCGACATGCCGCGCTGCCGGCTGAAGGCGATGAACCCGGCCGGGCTGGACAGCACCGCGACGCCGCCGGCGATGGCCATCGCGCAGTCGCCCTGGCGCAGGGCGGTGCCCGCCAGGTGCAGCGCCACCAGCGACGACGAACAGGCCGTGTCGAGCGTGACGGCCGGGCCTTCGAGGCCGAAGGCGTAGGCGATGCGGCCGGAGACGACGCTGGCGTTGGAGCCGGTGAGCAGGTGGCCTTCCAGGCCCTCGGGGGCGCTGTCGAGGTCGGTGAAGTAGTCGGGGCGGTTGGAGCCGATGAAGGTGCCGATGCGGCTGCCGCGGACGCTGACCGGGTCGATGCCGCTGCGTTCGAAGACCTCCCAGGTCGTCTCCAGGAGGAGGCGCTGCTGCGGGTCCATGGCGACGGCCTCGCGCGGCGAGATGCCGAACACATCCGGGTCGAACTCGGCCGCCTCGTACAGGAATCCGCCGTCGCGCACGTAGCTCTTGCCGGGCGCGTCCGGGTCCGGGTCGTACAGGCCCTCCAGGTCCCAGCCGCGGTCGGTGGGGAAGCCGGAGATGGCGTCGGTGCCCTCGGCGACCATCTGCCACAGGTCTTCGGGCGAGGCCACGCCGCCCGGGAAGCGGCACGCCATGCCGACGATGGCGATCGGCTCGCCGTTTGCCTCCTCGGCGCTCCGCAGGCGCTGCTTGGTCTCGTGGAGATCGGTCGTTACCCACTTGAGGTAGTCGCGGAGCGTCTCTTCTTTACTGGCCACTGGATTCCCCTACGGAATTGTTCATGAAAGTGGGTAAGGCGTGTCCGTCCCGGCCCCCCGCCCGCTTCCTGCGAGGGGCCGGCCGCGGCCCGGGCCCGGCGCGGGTAGCGGCCGGTGTGGTGCCGGTCCTGCGTGGTGCGCGACCGGTGCGGTGCGCGTCGGTACGGGCCGGGCCCGGCGGATGCGTACGGGCTGGTCGCGGGCGGTGCGACGGGGTGGGGCGGACGAAGGCTGTGGAACGCGGTCGGGTGCGGTGTGCGCGGCGGCGGGCGCCGTTCGACGGCGGGTGTGCGGGGCGGGGCGGGCGCGCGGGCGGCGGCGGGAGAATCCGGCGGAGGCCGTGCTCGGGAGGGTCCGCCGGATTCTCCGCCGGCGCGTCACGGGCGCCGTTCGGCTTTTCTCACGGGCGCCGTCCTGCTTTTCTCACGCGCGCCCCAATTCGTCGCGGATGAAGGCGAACATTTCATCGTCGGACGCCGATTCCAGACGTTCGGCGACCGATGCGCCCTCCGTTTCCTCGCCGCCGGCGACGGTGACCTGACTGCCGGTCCACTGGGCGAGGAGGGCCGACAGCCGTTCGGTGATGGCCTGCCGGCCGATGTCGTCCACCTCAAGACCGGTGAGGGCGGCGGCCATCCGGTCGATGTCGGTGTGTACGGACTCGGCCGACGCGGCGGACTCCTGGAGGAGTTCGGCGCGCAGCAGGGCCACCAGCGCCTGCGGCGTGGGGTGGTCGAACGCCAGCGTCGCCGGCAGTTTGAGGCCGGTGGCCCGGCCGAGCCGGTTGCGCAGTTCGACCGAGGTCAGCGAGTCGAAGCCGAGGTCGCGGAAGGGCTGGCCGGGGGCGACGTCGTCGGTGGTGGGGTGGCCGAGTACGGCGGCTGCGTGGGTGCGGACCAGGTCGAGCAGGATGCGCCCGCGCTCCTCGGCGGGCAGCGGGGCCAGCCGGCCGCGCAGTTCGGCGGCTGCCGCGGACGCGTCGGCCGGCTCCGCCGCCGCGGCCTCGCGCAGCGCGCGCAGCACCCGGGTGGCCTCCGGCAGCGCGTCGAGCAGCCGGGTCGGGCGGGCCATGGTGAACAGCGACACGAACTGCTGCCAGTCGATGTTGGCGAGCGCCACGAACGTGTCGTCGTTGTCCAGGGACTGCTTGAACGCGGCGATGCCCAGATCGGGTTCGAGGAAGGGCAGGCCCTGCGCCTGGGCGCGCTCGCTGATGGCCAGGCGTTCGGCGGCGTAGCTCTCCTTGATGTCCACCGGCCGCCACACGCCCCAGGCCATGGAGGTGGCGGTCAGGCCGCGGGCCCTGCGCTGTTCGGCGAGCGCGTCCAGGTGGGCGTTGGCCGCCGCGTACGCGCCGTGGTAGCCGCTGCCCCAGAACGCGGCGATCGAGGAGTACAGCACGAACGCGTCGAGCGTGTCGTCGGCGAAGATGCGATCCAGGTGTTCGGCGCCGGCGACCTTGGCGGCGAAGGCGTCGGCGAAGTCCGCCGGCCGCGCTCCGTCCAGCGGGCCGAGGTCGATGTGGGCCGCGGTGTGCACGACGGCCCGGATCGGCGGGCCCGCGGCCCGTACCCGGTCCACCAGGGCGGCCAGTTCGTCGTGGTCGGCGATGTCGCAGGCGGCGATGGTGACCTTGGCGCCGAGCGCGGTGAGCTCGTCGGCGAGTTCGGCGGCGCCGGGCGCGTCGGGGCCGCGGCGGCTGGTGAGGACCAGGTGTTCCGCCCCGTGCTGGGCGCACCAGCGGGCCAGCAGGGTGCCGAGGGCGCCGGTGCCGCCGGTGATCAGGACGGTGCCGCGGGGCTGCCAGTCGCGGGCCGGCCGGCCGCCGCCGAGCAGGTCGCGGACCATGCGGCGGCCGTGCAGGCCGGTACGGCGCACCGCCACCTGGTCCTCGCCGTCCAGGCCGGCGACGACCGACACCAGGCGGGTGAGGGCCGGCCCGTCGGCCTCGGCGTCGGCCGGCAGGTCGACCAGGCCGCCCCACAGCCGGGCCTGTTCGAGCGCGGCGACCCGACCGAGCCCCCACACCTGGGCCTGGATGCGGCTGGGCCGCGGGTCGGCCGCGTCCAGCGCGACGGCGCCGCGGGTGACGCACCACAGCGGGGCGGTCAGTCCCGTGTCGCCGATGGCCTGGAGCAGCGCGAGGGAGCCCATCACGCCGGCGTTCAGCGACGGGTGGTCGGGGTGCGGCGAGGCGTCGTCCAACGCCCAGAGGGACAGCACGCCGGCCAGGTCGGCCCCGGTGCCGGTGCCGACGCTTTCGGTGAGCCTGGCGGTCAGGCGGGCCCGGTCCGCGTCGGCCGCGGTCACGTCGAGCCGTACGACCTCGGCCCCGTACTGCTCAAGGGCGCGCAGCGCACCCCGTACGGCCGGGTCGTCGGTGCGCTCGGCGGGCACCACGGCCAGCCAGCGGCCGTGCAGCGCGGACGCCGGTACGTCGGGCAGCGGGTGCCAGCCGACGGTGTAGCGCCAGGAGTCCACCTCGGAGCGCTGCTGGCTGCGCCGGTGCCAGGCGGTGAGCGCGGGCAGTACGGAGCTGAACGGGGCCTCGGGCGCGACCTGGAGGGTGGCGGCGAGGTGCGGGAGGTCGGCACCGTCGACGGCCGCCCAGAACGCGTCCTCGGCCGGGTCGCGCAGGGCCACGGCGGTGGCCGGGTCCGCGTCGGACTCGATCCAGTACCGCTGGTGTTGGAAGGCGTAGGTGGGCAGTTCAACGGTGCGGGCGCCGGGCGTCGCCGCCGACCAGTCCACGGCGACGCCCCCGGCGTGCGCCTCGGCGAGGGAGGCGCACCACCGGCGCACCCCGCCCTCGGCGCGCCGCAGCGAGCCCACGGCGACCACCTCGGTCCCGGCCCGCTCGGCGCTCTCGCCGATGGCCATGGTGAGCACCGGGTGGGCGCTGCACTCGACGAAGACGGCGTACCCGTGGTCGAGCAGCGCGCCGGTGGTACGGGCGAACTCGACCGGCTGCCGCAGGTTGGTCACCCAGTACGCGGCGTCGAGCCCGGCCGTGTCGATCGGCTCCGCGGTCACCGTCGAGTACATCGGGATGGCCGCGGTACGCGGCGCGACGTCGGCCAGGACGCGTACCAGCTCGTCGCGGACCGACTCCACCTGTGGGGTGTGCGAGGCGTAGTCGACGGGGATGCGCTTGGCGCGGATCTCCGCCGCCTCGCAGCCGGCGACCAGCTCGTCGAGGGCTGCGGGTTCGCCGGCCACCACGGTCGCCGACGGGCCGTTGACGGCGGCGACGGTCACCCGTTCCCCGTACGGCGCGATGCGCGCCTCCGCCTCCGCGCGCGGCAACCCGAGCGAGACCATCCCGCCCTTGCCCGCCAACCGCTCGCCGATCACCTTCGAACGGAGCGCCACAACGCGGGCCCCGTCCTCCAACGACAGCCCGCCAGCCACGACGGCCGCCGCGATCTCGCCCTGCGAATGACCAACCACCGCCGCCGGTTCGACCCCGTACGAACGCCACAACGCCGCCAGCGACACCATCACCGCCCACGACAACGGCTGTACGACGTCGACCCGCTCCAGCGGGCCGTCCAACTCGGTGGCGAAGTCCCAGTCCACGAACGGGGCGAGGGCATCGCCGCAACGGGACAGCTCGGCCGCGAACACCGGTTCCGCAGAACGCAGTTCACGCGCCATCCCCACCCACTGCGCACCCTGCCCCGGGAAGACGAAGACGGGGCGGTCGGCGCCGGCGTTCACGGTGCCGCGTACCACGTCGGGGGCCTCGGTGTCGCGGGCGAGGTGGGTGAGGCCGGTGAGGAGTTCGGTGCGGTCGGCGCCGATGACGACGGCGCGGTGTTCCAGGGCGGCGCGGGTGGTGGCCAGCGAGCCGGCCACGTCGAGCGGGGCCAGTTCGGGCCGCTCCGTCAGATGCGCGACCAGCCGCTCCGCCTGCGCGCGCAGGGCCCGCTCCGTCTTGCCGGACAGCACCCAGGGCAGGACGGTGGGGTGGGCGGGGGCGCCGCCGGCCGGGGCGGTGGCGTCCGCGGGGGCGGTGGGGGTGTCCGTGGCGACCGTCGTGGGTTCGGCGGCGGGCTCGGCCGCGGGGGCGGGCCGGATCGGCGTGGGCTGGCCCGTCTGCTCGGGGTCGGCCTGTTCCACGATGACGTGCGCGTTGGTGCCGCCCATGCCGAACGCGGAGACGCCGGCGCGGCGCGGGCGGCCGGTCCGCGGCCACGGCCTGGACCGGTCGAGCAGGGCGACGGCGCCCGACTCCCAGTCCACCTCCGGCGTCGGCTCATCGGCGTGCAGCGTCTTGGGGAGCACGCCGGCGCGCAGCGCGAGGACCGTCTTGATGACGCCGCCGACGCCGGCGGCGGCCTGCGCGTGCCCGATGTTGGACTTCAGCGAACCGATCCACAGCGGTTCGCCGCCGTCCCGCTGCTGCCCGTACGTGGCGAGCAGCGCCTGCGCCTCGATCGGGTCACCGAGCGTCGTACCGGTGCCGTGCGTCTCGACGGTGTCGACGTGCGCGGCGGAGAGCCGGGCGTTGGCCAGGGCCGCTTCGATGACGCGCTGTTGGGAGGGGCCGTTGGGTGCGGTGAGGCCGTTGGACGCGCCGTCCTGGTTGACGGCGGAGCCCCGTACGACAGCGAGCACCTGATGCCCGTTGCGTACCGCGTCCGACAGGCGCTCCACCAGGAGCAGGCCGACGCCCTCGCCCAGGCCCATGCCGTCGGCGCCGGCGCCGAACGCCTTGCAGCGGCCGTCGTGGGCCAGGCCGCGCTGCCGGCTGAAGCCGATGAACTCGGCGGGCGTGGACATCACGGCGACGCCGCCGGCGAGCGCCAGGGTGCATTCGTCGTTGCGCAGCGCCTGCACGGCCAGGTGCAGCGCGACCAGCGAGGACGAGCAGGCCGTGTCCAGGGTGACGGCGGGGCCCTCGAAGCCGAAGCTGTAGGCGACGCGCCCGGAGACGACGCTGCCCGCGCCGCCGGTCAGCAGGTGGCCCTCGAACCCCTCGGGGACCTGGGTGATGCCGGAGCGGTAGTCGAGCGGGTTGGCGCCGATGAAGGTGCCCACGCGCGCGCCGCGCAGCGACAGCGGGTCGATGCCGGCCCGCTCCAGCGCCTCCCAACTCGCTTCGAGCACCAGCCGCTGCTGCGGGTCCATGGCCTGCGCCTCGCGCGGCGAGATGCCGAACAGGCCGGCGTCGAACCGGTCGGCGTCCGCCAGGAACCCGCCCTGGGTGACGTACGTGGTGCCCTCCCGGTCGGGGTCCGGGTCGTGCAGGGCCGCCAGGTCCCAGCCGCGGCCGGTGGGGAAGCCGCCGATGGCGTCGCCGCCGTCGGCGACCAGCTCCCACAGCTCCTCGGGCGAGCCCACGCCGCCGGGGAAGCGGCAGGCCATGGCGACGATCGCGATGGGCTCCTGGCTGCGCGACTCGGCGGCGCGCAGCCGGCCCTGGGTCTGCTGGAGTTCGGTGGTGACGCGCTTGAGGTAGTCCAGGAGCTTGCGTTCGTTGTCGCCGCCGGGGGCGGTCGGCGCGCCGGCGGCCGTGAGGCCGGGCACGGTGGGGCCGGCGGCTGTGGAACCGGTCGCGGTGGGCGTGGGGTTGGGGCCGGCGTCGGGTACGGATACGGGTTCGTGGCTTGGCATCGTGCACTCTCCGGGGAGTCGGTGGGCGGTCCTGACGTGGGGCGGGTCCGGAATCAGGTCGTGCCGAGCTCCCGGTCGATCAGGGCGAACATCTCGTCGGCGGTGGCCGCTGCGACCTCGGCCACCGCGGTGCCTTCGGCGGCGGGCCCCTGCGGGGCTCCGGGCGCCGCCTCGTTCCACTTCCACAGCAGGTCCTGGAGGCGCCGCGCGATCTGCTGGTGGGTGGCGCCGTCGGCGGCCAGCTCCGTCAGCGAGCTCTCCAGCCGGTCCAGGTCGGCGAGGGCCGGCCGGGCCGCCCCGTCGGCCGCCTCGGGCAGCAGTTCGCCACGGAGCCGGCCGGCGAGCGCCAACGGGGTCGGGAAGTCGAAGACCAGGGTGGCCGGCAGCCGCAGGCCGGTGGCGGTGGCGAGCCGGTTGCGCAGTTCGACGGCGGTCAGCGAGTCGAAGCCCAGCTCCCGGAAGGCCCGGTGTGCGTCGACGGCGTCCGCGCCCGCCGCGTGCCCGAGTACGGCCGCGGCCTGGGCCCGTACCAACTCCTGGAGCGCGTGGTCCTGTTCGCCGCGTGACCTGCCGGCCAGCTCGGCCCGCAGCCCGTCGGCGTCGGCGGTGGGGGCCGCGGCGGCGGGCTCGGCCGCGGCCAACAGCCGGCGCGCCTCGGGCACCTCGTCGACGAGCGGGCTCGGCCTGGCCATGGTGAACAGCGGCAGGAACCGGTCCCAGGCGACATCAGCGATGGCCACGAACGTCTCGTCGTGGTCCATGACCTGCTGGAGCGCGGTGAACGCCAGGTCCTTGTCGAGCAGCGGCAGGCCGTGCCGGCTGGAGCGGTCGTTCTTCAGCGTGCGCAGCTCCGTGTTGCGCTCGTCCCAGTCGTTGGCCGCGTCCCAGATGCCCCAGGAGACGGCGGTGCCGGGCAGGCCGCGGGCCCGGCGGGCCTCGGCGAGCGCGTCCAGGTGGGCGTTGGCCGCCGCGTACGCGCCGTGTTCGCCGCTGCCCCAGAAGCCGGCGATCGAGGAGAACAGCACGAACGCGTCGAGCGTGTCCGGGCCGAACAGGGCGTCCAGGTGGTCGGCGCCCAGCGTCTTGGCCCGGCACACCTCCGCGTACCGCTCGGCGGTGGTGTCGGCGAGCGCGCCGAGTTCGATGTGGGCCGCGGTGTGCACGACGGCACGGACCGGGGTGCCGGCCGCCGCGAGCCCGGCCACCAGCGCGGCCAGCGCGTCCCGGTCGGCGACGTCGCAGGCGGCGATGGTCACCTTCGCGCCGCGCGCCCGCAGCTCCGCTTCGAGCTCCGGGGCGCCCAGGGCGGCGCGCCCGGTGCGGCTGGTGAGCACCAGGTGCTCGGCGCCGCGGTCGGCCAGCCAGCGCGCCAGGTGCCCGCCGATGCCGCCGGTACCGCCGGTGACCAGGACCGTGCCGCGCGGCTGCCAGGCCGCGACGGGGCTGCGGTCGGCGAGCGGGGTACGGACCATGCGGCGGGCCAGGGCACCGGCGTCACGCAGGGCGAGCTGGTCCTCGGCGGCGGGGCTGGGGGCTGTGGTGGGGGTGCGGGTGGCGGTGCCCGTACCGGTGTTGCTGGTGCTGCCGGTGCCGGCGGCGAGCGCCGCGCAGAGCAGCCGCAGCGTCTTCGCTCCCAGCGTGTCGGGGGCGTCGCCCAGCAACTTGGCATCGGTGCCCGGCAGGTCGATCAGTCCGCCCCACAGCCGCGGTTGTTCAAGTGCCGCGACCCGACCGAGTCCCCAGACCTGGGCCTGGAGCGGGCTGATCGCCCGGTCGGACGCGGTGGCCGCAACGGCACCGCGGGTCAGGCACCACAGCCGGGCACCGGCCGCCGCGAGGCCACCGGTGCGCGCGTCCGCGCCGTCGGCGGGCCCGCCGTCCGGCGCCGGCGCACCGCTCGCCCCGGCCGCTGCCGCGAAGCCGCCCGCGGCGGCCGGCACGGCGTCGCCGGCCTGCCCACCGCCCAGGTCGGTCAGGGCCTGGAGCAGGCCAAGGGTGCCGATGGCGCCGGCCGACGTGCCCGGGTGCGCCGGGTGCGGCGCCTCGTCCAGGGCCCACAGCGAGAGCACGCCGGTCAGCGCGGCGCGCTCGCCCACCGCTTCGGCGATCCGGGCGGCGAGCTTGTCGCGCTGCGCGTCCGCGGTGTCCACCACCAGGCGCACCGGGTCGGCGCCGCGCTCGCCAAGGGCGTGCAGCAGTTCGGCGGCGAGCGGGCCCGCGGCGTACGCGGCGGGCACCACCAACAGCCAGGTGCCGGTGAGCGCGGCCGGCGCCTGGGCCAGTTCGGCCCGCTGCCGCCAGACGGCCCGGTAGCGCCAGGAGTCGATGACGGAGTGCTCGCGGCGCTGCCGCCGCCAGGAGGAGAGCGCGGGCAGTACGCTGCCCCACTCGTCCCGGCCTTCCGCCAACCCCAGCGTGTCGGTCAACTCGGCCAGGTCCTCGCGTTCGACGGCGGCCCAGAACCGCTCCTCCACCTCGTCCCTGCCGACCTCCGTGGCCGCGCCGGCCGCCGCGTCCTTCTCCAGCCAGTAGCGCTGCCGCTGGAAGGCGTAGGTGGGCAGTTCCACGGGGCGCGCGCCGGCCAGCAACGGGCTCCAGTCCACCCGGACGCCCGCCACCTGCGCCTCGGCCAGCGAGGCCACGAACCGGTCGGCCCCACCGTCCCCACGCCGCAGCGACCCCAGCGTGGTGACCGGCACCGCCGGGTCCGCAGTCTCCTGGATGCTCAGCGACAGCACCGGATGCGCACTGCACTCCACGAACACCCCGAACCCGTCCGCCACCAACCGCTCAACCGCCGACCCGAACCGCACCTCCTGCCGCAAGTTGGTAACCCAGTACGCGGCATCGAGCCCGGCCGTATCGATCGGCTCAGCGGTCACCGTCGAATAGAACGGCACGGCAGCGGTACGCGGCGCGACGCCGGCCAGCACGCGCAACAGTTCGTCACGGACCGACTCCACCTGCGGGGTGTGCGAGGCATAGTCCACCGGGATGCGCTTGGCGCGGATCTCCGCCGCCTCGCAGCCGGCGACGAGTTCGTCGAGGGCTGCGGGTTCGCCGGCCACCACCGTGGACGAAGCTCCGTTCACCGCGGCGACGGTGACTCGACCGTCGTACGGGGCGATCCGCTCCTCGGCCTCCGCGCGCGGCAGCCCGAGCGAGACCATGCCGCCCTTGCCCGCCAACCGCTCGCCGATCACCTTCGAACGGAGCGCCACCACCCGCGCCCCGTCCTCCAACGAAAGCCCGCCAGCAACGACCGCGGCGGCGATCTCCCCCTGCGAATGACCAACCACCGCAGCCGGCTCCACCCCGTACGAACGCCACAACGCCGCCAGCGACACCATCACCGCCCACGACAACGGCTGCACCACATCAACCCGCTCCAACGGGCCGTCCAACTCCGCGACGAAATCCCACTCCACGAACGGCGCAAGCGCCGCCCCACACCGCGCCAACTCCGCCGCGAACACCGGCTCCGCAGAACGCAGTTCACGCGCCATCCCCACCCACTGCGCACCCTGCCCCGGGAAGACGAAGACGCTCTTTCCGTGTGCGGTGGTCTGGCCCTGGATGAGGGTGGGGGCGGGCTGTTGCTCGATGAGGGCGGTGAGGGCTGCGGTGAGGGTGGTGCGGTCGGTGCCGATGGCGACGGCGCGGTGTGTGAAGTGGGCACGGTGCGCGGCCAGCGTGTGGGCCACGTCCGCGGGGGCCAGGTCCGCATCGGCCGCCAGCGCGTCACGCAGCCGTTCGGCCTGGCCGCGCAGGGCCGCCGCGCTCTTCGCCGTCAACAGCCAGGGCAGCGGCCGGGCACCGGCCGCCGGCTGGTCCCCGGCCGGGTGCGCCGCGGCCGGCTGGTCCACGGCCGGGCGCGCCGTCGCCGGCGCGTCCGACGCGGCGCCGCCGCCCTGCTCCGTACGGGCGGACGGGTCCGGGGCCAGGGCCGGGGCAGGCTCCGGGGCCTGTTCCAGGACGACGTGTGCATTGGTGCCGCTGAGGCCGAACGAGGAGACGGCCGCGCGGCGCGGGCGGTCGGTGGCCGGCCACGGGCGGTCTTCGGTGAGCAGCGCGACGGCGCCCGCCTCCCAGTCCACCTGCGGGGTGGGCTCGGCGACGTGCAGCGTCCTGGGCAGCAGCCCGTGCCGCAACGCCTGCACCATCTTGATCACTCCGGCCGCGCCGGCCGCGGCCTGTGCGTGCCCGATGTTGGACTTCACCGAACCGAGCCACAGCGGCGCATCGGCCGCGCGCCCCTGCCCGTACGTGGCGAGCAGCGCCTGTGCCTCGATCGGGTCGCCCAGCGTCGTACCGGTGCCGTGCGCCTCCACCGCGTCCACCTCGGCCGCCGATACCCCGGCGTTGGCCAGGGCCTGCCGGATGACGCGCTGTTGGGAGGGGCCGTTGGGGGCGGTGAGGCCGTTGGACGCGCCGTCCTGGTTGACGGCGGAGCCGCGGATGACGGCGAGTACGGGGTGGCCGTTGCGGCGGGCGTCCGAGAGGCGCTCCACGAGCAACATGCCGACGCCTTCGGCAAGTCCGAAGCCGTCCGCGTCGGCGGCGAAGGCCCGGCAGCGGCCGTCGGCCGAGAGCCCGCGCTGCCGGCTGAACTCGGTGAACGCCGCGGGCGTGGACATCACGGTGACACCGCCGGCCAGCGCGAGGGTGCACTCGCCGTTCCGCAGCGCCTGCCCCGCCAGGTGCAGCGCGACCAGCGACGAGGAACAGGCGGTGTCCAGGGTGACGGCGGGGCCCTCAAGGCCGAGGGTGTAGGCGATGCGGCCGGAGGCGACGCTCGCCGTGTTGCCGGTCATCCGGTAGCCCTCGGTGCCCTCGGGCGCGCCGGTGGGCGAGGTGGTGCCGTAGTCGTAGTGGGTGAGGCCGGTGAAGACGCCGGTGGGGGTGGAGCGCAGCGCGGTCGGGTCGATGCCGGCGCGCTCCAGCGCCTCCCAGGCGGTCTCCAGGAGGAGCCGCTGCTGCGGGTCCATGGCCAGCGCCTCGCGCGGCGATATCCCGAAGAACTCCGCGTCGAACTCGGCCGCCTCGTGCAGGAACCCGCCCTCGCGCACGTAGGTGCGGCCCGGCGCGTCCGGGTTCGGGTCGTACAGGCCCTCCACGTCCCAGCCGCGCCCGGCGGGCAGCGGGGTGGCGGCGTCGCGGCCGGCGGCGACCAGGTCCCACAGTTCGTCGGGCGAGCCGACGCCGCCGGGGAAGCGGCAGGCCATGCCGACGATCGCGATCGGGTCGTCGGCGTCGTCGCCCCCGGCCGGGCGGGCCGCGCCGACCGCCTGGCGGTGCTCCCTCCCGTCGCCGCCGTCGCCGGCGAGTTCGGCGGCCAGGTGGGCGGCGAGCGCGGCGGGGCTCGGATAGTCGAAGACGAGGGTGGCGGGCAGTTTGCGGCCGGTGCGGGTGATGAGCCGGTTGCGGAGTTCGACCGCGGTCAGCGAGTCGAAACCGAGCTGCCGGAAGGCGCGGCCGGCCTCGATGGCGGTCGGGGTGGCGTGCCCGAGCACGGCGGCGGCGTCGGCCCGGATCAGGTCGGTCAGCTCCCGTTCGGCGTCCGCCCTGGGCAGCGCGGCGAGCCGGGCGGCGAAGGCGTCGGGCGCCGCGGCCTCGGCGGGGGCCTGGGCGGTGGCGGCGAGCGCGGCGCGGGCCTCGGGGACGCCGTCCAGGAGGCGGCTCGGCCGCTCCGTGGTGAAGACGACGGCGAACCGGTCCCAGCGCATGTCGATGACGACGGCGTTGGTCTCCCCGGAGTCCAGGGCGCGTTGCAGGGCGGCGGTCGCGGCCTGCGGGTCCATCGCGAACACGCCGTGCCTGCGGGCCCGTTCGCCCACCTCGCCCTCGGCCATGCCGGAGCCCGCCCAGGTGCCCCAGGCGACGGCGGTGGCGGGCAGGCCCTGCGCGCGGCGCACCTCGGCCAGCGCGTCCAGATGGGCGTTGCCGGGCGCGTAGTTGCCGAGGCCCGGGGTGCCGAGGACGGCGGTGAAGGACGAGAAGAGGACGAACGCGGACAGGTCGTGGTCGCGGGTGAGCGCGTGCAGGTTCTCGGCGCCGCGCGCCTTGACCCGCAGGACGCGTTCGACGCGCTCGTCGGTGAGGCCGTCGACCATGCCGTCGTCCAGCACGGCCGCGGTGTGCACGACGGCGGTCAGCGGCTGCTCGGCTGGCACCCCGGCCAGCACCGCGGCCAACGCGTCCCGGTCGGCGATGTCGCAGGCGGTGAGGGTGACGCGGGTGCCGAGCGCGGTGAGCTCGGCCACCAGGTCGGCCGCGCCCGGGGCGTCCGGGCCGCGCCGGCTGACCAGCAGCAGGTGTTCGGCGCCGGCACGGGCCAGCCAGCGGGCCACGTGGGCGCCGAGCGCGCCGGTGCCGCCGGTGACCAGGGTGGTGCCGCGCGGCGTCCAGCCGTCCCGGTTGCGCTCCGGGGCGGACGCGGCGGCGCGCACCAGGCGGCGCGCCCGTACGCCCGCGGGCCGTACCGCGAGTTGGTCCTCGCCGTCGCTTCCGGCCAGGCAGCCGGCGAGGCCGGTCAGGGCGCGCTCGTCCACGGCCGGCGGCAGGTCGATCAGCCCGCCCCAGGTACGGGACTGCTCCAGCGCGACGACCCGGCCGAGCCCCCACACCTGGGCCTGGGCGGCGCCCCGTACCGGCTCCCGCCCGTCGGTGCTGACGGCGCCCTCGGTGGCGCACCACAGCGGTGCGGTGACCGCGGCGTCGGCCAGGGCCTGGACGAGGCGCAGGGTGGCCGCGTGGCCGCGGGTGAGGGCGGTGTGGCCCGGCAGGGTGCGGGTGTCCACGGCGGTCAGCGCGAGCACGCCGGCGAGGTCGGTGACCTCGGCGGTGGCGGCACGCAGGGCGGCGGCGAGCGCGGCCCGGTCGGTGGACGCCGGGTCCACGGTCAGCGTGACCACCCGGGCCCCCGCCCGCTCCAGGGCCCGCGCGGCACCGACGGCCCAGCCGCCGTGCGAACCGTCGGGCCAGGCGTGGGGGGCGGGGTGGTCGGCCCGCTGTGCCTCCGAGCCCGCCGCGGGCAGGACCAGCAGCCAGGTGCCGGTGAGTTGGGGGCTGCTCGGGGTGGCCACGGGCTGCCAGGTGACGCGGTAGCGCCAGGAGTCGGCGATCGCGTCGGCGCGGCGCTGGCGGCGCCAGGTCGCCAGGGCGGGGAGGACGGAGCCCAGCCCGTCGGGCCCGTCCGCGACGCCCAGGGTCGTCGCCAACTCGGCCAGGTCCTCGCGTTCGACAGCCGCCCAGAACCGCTCCTCCACCTCGTCCTCGGGGAGCGCCGCGACGACCGCAGCGGCGTCCGTGTCGGTCGCGTCGAGCCAGTAGCGCTGCCGCTGGAAGGCGTAGGTGGGCAGTTCCACGGGGCGCGCGCCGGCCAGCAACGGGCTCCAGTCCACGCGTACGCCCGCCACCTGCGCCTCGGCCAGCGAGGCCACGAACCGGCCAAGCCCACCGTCCCCACGCCGCAGCGAACCGACCGTCACCACCTGACCGGCCGTCTCCTGGATGCTCAGCGACAACACCGGATGCGCACTGCACTCCACGAACACCCCGAACCCATCCGCCACCAACCGCTCAACCGCCGACCCGAACCGCACCTCCTGCCGCAAGTTGGTAACCCAGTACGCGGCATCCAGCCCGGCCGTATCGATCGGCTCAGCGGTCACCGTCGAGTAGAACGGCACGGCAGCGGTACGCGGCGCGACGCCGGCCAGCACGGCAAGCAGTTCATCGCGCACCGACTCCACCTGAGGGGTGTGCGAGGCGTAGTCGACGGGGATGCGCTTGGCACGAATCTCCGCTGCCTCACAGCCGGAGACCAGTTCCTCCAGCGCGGCGGGTTCGCCGGCCACCACGGTGGACGAAGCTCCGTTGACCGCGGCGACGGTGACTCGACCGTCGTACGGGGCAATACGCTCCTCGGCCTCCGCACGCGGCAACCCAAGCGAAACCATCCCGCCCTTGCCCGCCAACCGCTCGCCGATCACCTTCGAACGGAGCGCCACCACCCGCGCCCCGTCCTCCAGAGACAGACCCCCAGCCACCACCGCGGCAGCGATCTCACCCTGCGAATGACCAACCACCGCAGCCGGCTCCACCCCGTACGAACGCCACAACGCCGCCAGCGACACCATCACCGCCCACGACAACGGCTGCACCACATCAACCCGCTCCAACGGGCCGTCCAACTCCGCAGCGAAATCCCACTCCACGAACGGGGCAAGCGCATCGCCGCAACGGGCCAGCTCGGCCGCGAACACCGGCTCCGCAGAACGCAGTTCACGCGCCATCCCCACCCACTGCGCACCCTGCCCCGGGAAGACGAAGACCCGGTTGCGCGCACCGTCGGTCGCCTCGCCGATGACGGTCTGGGGGGCGGGTTCGGACTGGGCGAGGGCGGTCAGGCCGGACAGCAGGGTGGCGCGGTCGGTGCCGATGACGACGGCGCGGTGGTCCAGGGCCGCCCGCGTGGTGGCGAGGGAGAGTGCCACGTCGCGCGGGTGCGCCTCGGGGCGGTCGGCGAGGAAGGCCCGCAGCCGGGCCGCCTGGGCGCGCAGCGCGGTCGGGTTCTTGCCGGACAGCAGCCAGGGCACGGGGCCGGCGGCTCCGGCAGCTTCCGCGACTCCGACAGCTCCGGCGGTCGCGGGCCGTGCTGCCGGTTGCTCCGCCGGGGCCGTGCGCTCGGCCGGCGGGAGCTCGGCAGACGGGGAGGGGCCGGACGGGGGCTGGGCCGACTGCGGCTCGGGGGCCGTGGGCTCTTCGATGATGACGTGCGCGTTGGTGCCGCTGACGCCGAACGAGGAGATGCCGGCGCGGCGCGGGTCGGTGCGGGCGGGCCAGGGGCGGGCGGTAGTGAGGAGTTCGACGGCGCCCGCCGTCCAGTCCACGTGCGGCGTCGGCGCATCCACGTGCAGCGTCCTGGGCAGCAGCCCGTGCCGCAGCGCCAGCACCATTTTGATGATGCCGCCGACGCCGGCCGCGGCCTGGGTGTGCCCGATGTGGGACTTGAGCGAGCCGAGCCAGAGCGGTTCGGCGCCGGCCGCGCGCTGCCCGTACGTGGCCAACAGGGCGTGCGCCTCGATCGGGTCGCCGAGCCGGGTGCCGGTGCCGTGCGCCTCCACCGCGTCCACGTCGCCGACGCCGAGCCTGGCATCGGCCAGCGCCTGCCGGATGACCCGCTCCTGGGAGGGGCCGTTGGGGGCGGTGAGGCCGTTGGACGCGCCGTCCTGGTTGACGGCGGAGCCCCGTACGACAGCGAGCACCTGATGCCCGTTGCGTACCGCGTCCGACAGGCGCTCCACCAGCAGCACGCCGACGCCCTCGGACCAGCCGGTGCCGTCGGCCGCCGCGGCGAAGGACTTGCAGCGGCCGTCGGGGGCGAGGCCGCGCTGTCGGCTGAACTCGACGAAGAGTTCGGGGGTCGGCATGACGGTGACGCCACCGGCCAGCGCGAGCGAACACTCGCCCTTGCGGAGCGCCTGCACCGCGAGGTGGAGCGCGACCAGCGAGGACGAACAGGCCGTGTCGACGGTGACGGCCGGGCCCTCCAGGCCGAGGGTGTAGGAGATGCGGCCGGAGATGACGCTGGCGGCCTTGCCGGTCATCCCGTAGCCCTCGATGACCTCGGGGGCGGTGCGGCCGAAGATGCCGTAGCCGGGGTGGCCCGCGCCCATGAACACGCCGCCGTCGCTGCCGGCCACCGACGTCGGGTCGATGCCGGCCCGTTCCAGGACCTCCCAGGACGTCTCCAGGAGGAGTCGCTGCTGCGGGTCCATGGCCAGCGCCTCGCGCGGCGATATCCCGAAGAACTCCGCGTCGAACTCGGCCGCCTCGTGCAGGAACCCGCCCTCGCGCACGTAGCTGGTGCCCGGCGCGGCCCGCTCCGGGTCGTACAGCGCTTCCACGTCCCAGCCGCGGTCGGTGGGGAACGGGGTGATGGCCCCGATCGCGGCGCCCGCACGGTACGCGCCGTGGGCGCCGTTCTCCTCGAACGCGCCGTGGGCACCGTGCGCGTCACTCGCGCCGTACGCACCGTCGCCGGCGCCGTCAGCGGCCCCGTGCGCACCCCCGTCGGCCTGGGGCGTGGCCCCGTTGGCCGCCGCCCCGTGGGCAGTCCCGTTCGCCGCCCCGTGCGCTCCCCCGTCGGTGAGCAGGTGCCACAGGTCCTCGGGGGAGCGGACGCCGCCCGGGTAGCGGCAGGCCATGGCGACGATCGCGATGGGCTCCTGGTCCCGCTGCTCCATCTCGGCGATGCGGCGGCGGGCGTTGCGCAGGTCGGTGGTGGCTCGCTTCAGATAGTCGCGGAGTTTGTCTTCGTTGTTCACCGGGTGTCACACCTATCCGAATATCCGAAACGGCTTCAGGGGGTTTCGAGTTCGTTGTCGAGCAGGTCGAAGAGTTCGTCGTCGCTGGCCGTCTGCACGCTCGCGCCGTCGTCCGGGGCGGCGCCGGCCGCGCCCTGGCCGCCCCAGCGGGCGAGCAGCGCGTGCAGCCGCGCGGTGACCTCGCCGCGCAGCGGCTCCTGATCGGCCAGGGCGGCGAGGATGTCCTCGGCCCGGTCGAGTTCGGCCAGCGCGTCCCGGGCGGAGACGGTGGTCGCCGCGCCGATGTGCCCGTCGATGTGGGCGGCGAGGGCGAGCGGCGTGGGGTGGTCGAAGACGACCGCTGCGGGCAGCCGCAGCCCGGTGGCCGTGCCGATCCGGTTGCGGAGTTCGACGGCGGTCAGCGAGTCGAACCCGACGTCGCGGAAGGCCCGGTCCGGCTCCACGGCCTGCGCCGAGGCGTGCCCGAGCACGGTCGCCGCGTGGCTGCGCACCAGGTCGAGCAGGAGGCGTTCGCGTTCGGCGCGGGGCGCGTCGGCCAGCTTGCGCAGCAGCGCGTCCGCCCCGCCCGCGGCGTCGGTGGCGGCGGCGCTGCGTCGCGCGGGCGCGCGCACGAGGCCGCGCAGCAACGGCGGTACGGGCTCGCCGCCGGCCGCGCGCGACCGCAGCCCCGCCAGGTCGAGTGGGACCGGGGCGAGCAGCGGCTCGTCCGCGGTGAGCGCCGCGTCGAGCAGCCGCAGCCCGTCCGCGGGGGCGATGGGCAGCGCGCCGGTGCGTCCGACGCGCGCCAGGTCCGCCCGGTCCAGGTGCTCGGTGAGCGCGCTGGCCCGGTCCCACAGGCCCCAGGCGAGGGAGGTGGCGGGCAGCCCGCGCTGGCGGCGGTGGGCGGCGAGCGCGTCCAGGTAGGCGTTGGCCGCCGCGTAGTTGGCCTGCCCCGGGGTGCCGAAGAGGCCGGACGCGGAGGAGAACAGCACGAACGCGGCGAGGTCGCTGCCGGCGGTCAGTTCGTGCAGGTTGCGGGCGGCGTCGACCTTGGGCCGCAGCACCCGTTCCACCTGCTCGTCGGTGAGCGAGGCGGCCAGCGCGTCGTCGGCGACGCCCGCGGCGTGCACCACGGCGGTCAGCGGCCGGTCCGCCGGAATGGCGGCGAGCGTCGCCGCCAGCGCCTGCCGGTCGGCCGCGTCGCAGGCCACCAACTCCGGTTCCGCGCCCGCCTTCCGCAGCTCGGCCAGGAGTTCCCCGGCGCCGTCAGCGGCCGGGCCGCGCCGGCTGGTCAGCAGCAGGTGCCGCACGCCGTGCGCCTCGACCAGGTGCCGGGCGACCAGCCCGCCCAGGGTGCCGGTGGCGCCGGTGACCAGCACCGTGCCGGTCGTCTCCCAGCGGCGCGGCACCGTCAGGGCGACCTTGCCGATGTGCTGCGCCTGGCTGACGTACCGGAACGCCTCCGGCGCCCGCCGCACGTCCCAGCTCCGCACCGGCAGCGCGGTCAGCTCGCCGGCGGCCAGCAGCGCCACCAACTCGGTGAGCATGGCGCCCAGCCGGTCCGGGCCCGCCTCGATGACGTCGAAGGCGGTGTACGCGACGCCCGGGTGCGCGGCGGCCACCTCGGCCCCGTCCCTGACGTCCGCCTTGCCCATCTCCAGGAACCGGCCGCCGCGCGGCAGCAGCGCGAGTGAGGCGTCCACGTACTCGCCGGCCAGCGAGTTCAGCACGACGTCCACGCCGCGCCCACCGGTGACGGCCAGGAACTCGTCCCGGAACTCCAGCGACCGCGACGAGCCGATGTGGTCATCGGCCACCCCCAGCCCGCGCAGCACCTCCCACTTGGGCTCGCTGGCCGTCGCGAACACCTCGGCCCCGCGCAACTTCGCCAACTGCACCGCGGCCAACCCCACACCACCCGCGGCGGCGTGCACCAGCACCCTGTCCCCCGGGCCGACACCGGCCAGGTCCACCAGGCCCATCCAGGCCGTCAGGAACACCACCGGGACGGTCGCGCCCCGCTCGTACGACCGGCCGGCGGGCAGCGGGGCCAGCAGGCGGCGGTCGGTGACGGCGCGGGGCCCGAAGGCGCGCGGCACGATGCCGAAGACCCGGTCGCCCGGGGCCAGGTCGGTGACGCCGGGGCCGACGTCGAGCACGGTGCCGGCCGCCTCGTCGCCGAGGAAGGGGGTGGCCTCGCCCGGGTACATGCCGAGCGCGATCAGCACGTCCCGGAAGTTCATGCCGGCGGCCCGTACGGCGATCCGCACCTGGCCCGGTGCGAGCGGCTCGGCCACCTCGGGGCGGGGCAGCAGGGCCAGGTCCTCCAGGGTGCCGGCCCGGGTGAAGTCCAGGTGCCAGGGCCCGTCGGCCGGCGGCACGAGCATCCCGTCGGTCCCGGCCCTGACCAGCCGCGGCACCCACAGCCCGGCCTCCCGCACCCGCACCTGCGGCTCGACGCCGCTGAACGCCGCGGCGGGCAGGTCGCGTACGTCGGGGTGGGTGGGGGACGGGGCGGCCGGAGCGGGCCGGTCCGTTGCCGCGCTGGCGGCGGGGCGCCAGGGGGCGGCCGGCGGCTCGTGCTCCACGAGCAGGAAGCGGCCCGGGTTCTCGGCCTGTACGGAGCGGACCAGGCCGGCGACGGCGGCGTGCGCGAGCAGGTCGGTACGGAGCAGCACCGCCAGCCGCGCGCCGGTCAGGCGCTCATCGGCCAGCCAGGCCCGGACCAGCGCCAACGCGTCCAGGACCGCGGCCCGTACGTCGTCGGTGCCCGGCACCGGCCAGACGGCGACCTCGGGCGGCTCGGCGCCGAGCGGGGCCAGGACGGCGCGCAGGTCCTCGGCGCCGGCGCCGGCCGGCACCGCCAGGGTGTGCACGGAGCCCGTGGCGGCGGGCGCTTCGGGGTGCGGCGCCGGCACCCACTCGATGCGGAACAGCGCGTCGCGCAGCCCGTCGTCGGCCGCGGCTGCGCCCAGGCGGGCGGCGTCGACGGGCCGGGTGGCGAGCGTCTGCACGGCGGCCAGCGGGGCGCCGGCCCCGTCCGCGAGCTGCACGGCAAGCGCGCCGTCGGCCAGCGGCGCGAGCCGCACCCGGGCCGCGGTGGCCCCTGCCGCGTGCAGCTCCACGCCCGTCCAGGCGAACGGCAGCCGCAGCGGCGCCTGCGGGTCGTCCACGGTGGCCAGCAGCGCCCCGTGCAGGGCCGAGTCGAGCAGCGCCGGGTGCAGCCCGAAGCCGCCGGCCCCGCCCGCGCTCCCGCTGCCGCCGTCGGCCCCGTCCGGCAGGGCGACTTCGGCGAAGGTCTCCTCGCCGCGCCGCCAGGCGGCCCGCAGGCCCTGGAACGGCGGCCCGTACGCCGATCCGGTCGCCGCCAGGCGGGCGTAGAAGTCGCCCAGTTCGACCGGTTCGGCGCCGGGCGGCGGCCAGGCGGCGAGGTCGAAGCCGGGCGGCGGCCCGGCGGGGGTGAGGGCGCCGGTGGCGTGGCAGGTCCACGGGGCGGCGGCATCGGCCCCGTGGGGCTGCGAGTGGATCCGCACGGTGCGCTGCCCGGCGTCGTCCGCCGCGCCCACCGTGACCTGGAGCCGCACGCCGCCCTGCGCCGGCAGCACCAGCGGCGCCTGGAGCGTCAACTCCTCGATCCGGCCGCAGCCCACCTCGTCGCCGGCCCGGACCGCGAGTTCCACGAAGGCCGTGCCCGGCAGCAGCACCACGCCGCCCACCGCGTGCCCGGCCAGCCACGGATGAGTGGCCAGCGAGAGCCGCCCGGTGAGGAGCACGCCGCCGCCGTCGGCGAGCGTCACGGTCGCGCCGAGCAGCGGGTGTTCGGCCGCGCCCTGGCCGAGGGCCGAGGTGTCGCCCGGCGCGCTGCCCGACGGCAGCCAGTACCGCTCGTGCTGGAACGCGTACGTCGGCAGCTCCACGGCGTGCGCCGGGCCGACCAGCGCGCCCCACCGCACCCGTACGCCGCTGACGTGCGCCAGCGCCAGCGCCTCCACGGCACACTGCGCCTCGGGCCGCTCCCGCTGGAGCAAGGCCGCACAGCGGACGTCGTCCTGCCCGGCTTCCACCGTCCCGTCCAGGCACTCCTGCACCAGCGCGGTCAACGTCCCGTCCGCGCCGACCTCCAGGAAGAAGTCGGCACCCTGGGTACGGAGTTGGCGCACCGCGTCGTGGAAGCGGACGGGTTCGCTGATGTGCCGAACCCAATACTCCGGATCCGACCAAGAACCATCCGTACCACCACCAGTCGTGACCACACCAAGCCGCGGCTCAGCGAACGACAGACCCGACACCACCGCCCGGAACTCATCCACCATCGGCGCCATCAACGGCGAATGGAACGCATGACTCACCCGCAACCGCTTCACCCGCCGACCCCGAACACGGAAACCCTCAACCAACTCCCCAACCACCGCCTCCACACCCGACACCACCACCGAGGACGGACCATTCACCGCAGCGATACTCGCCTCATGCCCGCGCCCCGCCAGCGCCTCGACCACCTCAGCCTCCGACGCCTGCACCGCCCACATCGCACCACCAACAACCAACCCCTGCATCAACCGACCACGACTGACAACGAGTCGACAGGCATCCGCAAGCGACAACACACCCGCCACATACGCCGCAGCCACCTCACCCACCGAATGACCCACCACCACATCCGGCACCACACCCCACGACTCCACCAACCGAAACAACGCCACCTCAAACGCAAACAACGCAGGCTGCGCAAACTCCGTACGCCCCAACACCGAAGCGTCATCACCCCACACCACCGACCCCAACCCAACCGACAACAACCCATCCAACTCCCCCACCACCCCATCCCACGCCCCCGCAAACACCGGGAACGCCCCATACAACCCACGCCCCATCCCCAACCACTGACTCCCCTGCCCGCCGAAGAGGACGGCGGTGGAGCGGGGGCCTGTGGTGCGGGTGGCGCCGGGCACGGCGCCGGGGGCGGTGGTGTCGGTCGCGAGGGCGGCCAGGGCGTCGAGCAGGCCGGTGCGGTCGGGGGCGACGGCGACGGCGCGGTGATCGAAGGTGGTGCGGGTGTGGAGCAGGGAGGCGGCGATGTCGGCCGCGGCGAGTTCGGGGCGGGCCGCGGCGAAGTCGCGCAGCCGCGCGGCCTGCGCCCGTAGCGCTTGGGGGCTGCGCGCCGAGAGGACCCAGGGGGTGACGGGGGACGGGGCCGCCGCGCCGTCCCCCGTGGCCTGCGCGTCCGCCCGGTGCGGGGCCGCCGGGAGGGGCCGCGGGGCGATGTCCTGGGCGGCGGGGGCCTCGATGACCACGTGCGTGTTGGTGCCGCTGACGCCGAAGGAGGAGATCGCGGCCCGGCGCGGGGCGTCGGTCTGCGGCCAGGGGCGGGCCGCGGTGAGGAGTTCCACGCCGCCCTGCGCCCAGTCCACCTGCGGTGTCGGCGCGTCCACGTGCAGCGTCTTGGGGAGCGTGCCCGCGCGCATCGCCATGACCATCTTGATCAGCCCGCCGACGCCGGCGGCGGCCTGCGCGTGCCCGATGTTGGACTTCAGCGAACCCAGCCACAGCGGGCGGTCCGGCGCCCGGTCCCTGCCGTACGTGGCGAGCAGCGCCTGCGCCTCGATCGGGTCACCCAGCGTCGTACCGGTGCCGTGCGCCTCCACCGCGTCCACGTCGGCCGCGGTCAGCCCTGCGTCGGCCAGGGCCTGCCGGATGACGCGCTGTTGGGCCGGGCCGTTGGGTGCGGTCAGGCCGCTGGAGGCGCCGTCCTGGCCGACGGCGGTGCCGCGGATGACGGCGTGGATGCGGCGGCCGTTGCGGCGGGCGTCCGAGAGCCGTTCCAGGAGCAGCACGCCCGACCCCTCCGACCAGCCGGTGCCGTCGGCCGCCGCGGCGAACGACTTGCAGCGGCCGTCGTGGGACAGGCCGCGCTGCCGGCTGAACTCCACGTACACCTCGGGCGTCGCGAGCACCGTCACGCCGCCGGCGAGGGCGAGCGTGCACTCGCCGCGGCGCAGCGCCTGGGCCGCCAGGTGCACGGCCACCAGCGACGAGGAGCAGGCGGTGTCCAGGGTGACGGCGGGGCCCTCCAGACCGAGGGTGTACGCGACGCGGCCGGAGAGGACGCTGCCGGCGTTGCCGATGCCGAGGAAGCCCTCCACGTCCCGCGGGACGTCGCCGACGGCCGCCCCGTAGTCGTGGTACATGATCCCGGCGTAGACGCCGGTGGCGGTGCCGGCCAGCGTCGTCGGGTCGATGCCGCCGCGCTCGACGGCCTCCCACACGGTCTCCAGCAGCACCCGCTGCTGCGGGTCCATGGCCAGCGCCTCGCGCGGCGAGATGCCGAAGAAGCCGGCGTCGAACCGGTCGGCCCCGGTCAGGAACCCGCCCTCGTCCACGTAGCTCTTGCCGCTGGCGTCCGGGTCCTGGTCGAAGAGGCCCGCCAGGTCCCAGCCGCGGTCGGTGGGGAACTCCGTGATGGCGTCGCGTCCTTCGGCGACCAGGTCCCACAGGTCGTCGGGGCCGTGCACGCCGCCCGGGTAGCGGCAGGCCATGCCGACGATCGCGATCGGTTCGGTGGCCCGGGCCGCGGTCTCCGCCTTCTCCCGGCGCAGCCGCTCGATCTCCTTGAGCGAGCTGCGCAGGGCACCGACGAGGTCGCTGGTGGACGTCTTGTCACTCACAGTTCGTTCTCCTGGGCCTTGCGGAGGAGGGCCTCCACGTCCATGTCGTCGATGTCGCTGAAGTCGTCGCTGCCGGCGGTGGCGTCCAGGCCGGGGAGCGCGCCGGGCCCGCCGTCGGGCGCCGCTGCCGTGCCGTCCGTACGGGCCGTGCCGGCGCCGGCCGCTGCGGCCCCGTCCGGGAGGAGTTCGGCCAGTACGTGGCGGGCCAGCGCGGTCGGGCTCGGGTAGTCGAAGACGAGCGTGGCCGGCAGTCGCAGGCCGAGTTCGGCGGTGAGCCGGTTGCGCAGTTCGACCGCCATCAGGGAGTCGAGCCCCTGCTCAAGGAAGCCGGTGTCGGCGTCGACCGCGCGCGGTGTGCCGTGCCCGAGGACGGTGGCCACGTGGCCGCGCACCAGGTCGAGCAGGAGCGTTTCGCGCTCGTCGACCGGGGTGCGGGCGATCCGCCGCGTCCACGGCTCACCCGCCCCGCCGGGGCCGCCCGCCGTACCGGACGTGGCGCCGCCTCGCGCGGGCGCGGGCACGAGGCCGCGCAGCAGCGGCGGCACCGGCTCCGTCGCGGCCCTGGCGCGCAGCCCGGCCAGGTCGAGCCGTACGGGTGCGAGCAGCGGCTCGCCGCTGGCCAGGGCCGCGTCCAGCAGGGCCAGGCTGTGCTCCGTGGACAGGGCCGTCACGCCGGCCCTGCCGCCGCGGGCCAGGTCACCGCGGCCCAGGCCGCCGGTCATGCCGCTGGCCTGCTCCCACAGGCCCCAGGCGAGCGAGACGGCGTGCGCCCCGGTCGCCCGACGGCGGTGTGCCAGCGCGTCCAGGAAGGCGTTGGCCGCCGCGTAGTTGGCCTGCCCGGCGCCGCCGATCAGCCCGCTGACGGAGGAGAACACGACGAACGCGGCGAGGTCGGCGCCCGCGGTCAGCGCGTGCAGGTTCTCGGCCGCGTCGGCCTTGGGGCGCAGCACCCGGTCCAGTTGGTCGGCGGTGAGCGCGGTGAGCACGCCGTCCTCGATGACGCCCGCGGTGTGGATGACGCCGGTCAGCGGGTGCGCGGCGGGGATGCCGTCGAGCACCGTGGCCAGCGCGCCGCGGTCGGCGGTGTCGCAGGCCACCAGGGCCACGGACGCGCCGGCCGCGCCCAGTTCGGCGGCGAGTTCCCCGGCCCCGTCGGCGGCCGGCCCGCGCCGGCTGACCAGCACGAGGTGCCGTACGCCGTGCGCGGCCACCAGGTGCCTGGCCACCAGCGCGCCGAGCGTCCCGGTGCCGCCGGTGATGAGCACCGTGCCCGCCGGGTCGAAGCGGCGCGGTGTGGGCGCCCCTAGGCCGGCGGGGCTGGCGCCCGGGGCACCGTGGGTGGGGAGGGGTGCGTGCTCGGCTGCGCGTGCGGGCTCGGCTGCCGCTCCGGGGCCGCGTTCGGCTGCGCCCGTGGTCACCTCATCGGCCGGGTGCCCGGCCGTGCCTTCCGCTCCGTGCGGGGCGGCGGGGCCGCCGCTGCCGGGCCGCGTGGTGCCGCCGGTGCCCGGCGGCGTGGTGTCGGACGCGACCGGCGGCGTGCTGCCCGCGCGGGCCAGCCGGGGGGCGAGGGCCAGGCCGTCCCGGAGGGCGAGTTGGGGCTCGCCGCAGCCGACCGCCGCGGGCAGGGCGGCCCGCGAGGCGGCCTGGTCGTCCAGGTCCACCAGGACGAACCGGCCCGGGTGCTCGGTCTGCGCCGACCGCAGCAGGCCCCACAGCGGGGCCGCCGCCAGGTCGGCCACCTCGGCCCGCGCACCGGCAGCGACGGCGCCCGACGTCACCAGCACCAGGCGGGAACCGACCCACCGCTCATCGGCCAGCCACGCCTGCACGTCGGCCAGCACCCGGCCGGTCAGCCGGTGCGCGACGGCAGCGGCCGTCGAGGTGCCGTACGAGGTGTCCTGCGAGGTGCCGTACGAGGCGTCGTACGGAGCGGGCACAGCGCCAGCCACGCCACCGGCCCCGGGATCGGCCACAACTCCGCCACCGGCCCCGCCGACGCCCTCGGTCCCGGTCACCGGCGCGCTTCCGCCGGCCTCCGCGGCCACGCGGCTGCCGGAGACGCTGAGCACCACCGTGTCCGGCGTGGCGCCGTCCGCGGAGACCGCGGCGCGCAGGGCAGCCAGGTCGGTGAAGGTGCGCGGATCGGCGCCGGCCTCGGTCAGGGCCCGGGCCACGTCCAGGTGGTCGGCGCCGACCACGGCCCACTCCTTGGCCGGCACCGCGGCCGGTGCGGCGCCGGTCCTGGCCCACTCGACGCGGAACAACCAGTCGCCGGCGGCGCCGCGCGCCGCGCCCAGTTGGGCCGCGCTCACCGGGCGGGTCGCCAGCGCGGCGACCGAGGCGACCGGGTTCCCCGCCCCGTCCGCCAGGTCGAGCACCAGCGTGTCGTCGGCCGCGCCCGGCGCGAGCCGTACCCGTACCGCCTCCGCACCCGCCGCGACCAGCCGCACCCCGGTCCACGAGAACGGCAGCCGCACCTGGTCGGCCGCCCCGTCCAGGACGCCGAGCAGCGCCCCGTGCAGCGCGGCGTCCAGCAGCGCCGGGTGCAGCCCGTACCCCGGGTCCGCCCCGGCCGGCAGGGCGACTTCCGCGAACACCTCGCCCGCGCGCCGCCACGCTGCCCGCAGCCCCTGGAAGGCCGGCCCGTAGCCGTATCCCGCGTCCGCGATGTCGGCGTAGAACCCGGAGACGTCCACCGCCTCCGCACCGGCCGGCGGCCAGGCCGCGGACCGGTCGGCGAAGAAGCCGGCCGGCTCGGCGGCGCCGGCCGCGGCCAGCAGGCCGCTCGCGTGACAGGCCCACGGGGCGTCGGCCGGGCCGTCGGCGGGCCGCGAGTAGACGCGCACCGGCCTGCCGCCCGCCCCGCCCGGCTCGGCCACCACGACCTGGAGCCGCACCGCGCCGTCGACGGGCAGCAACAGGGGCTCCTGGAGGGTCAGTTCATCGATCAACCCGCAGCCGACCTCGTCGCCGGCGCGCAGCGCGAGTTCCACGAAGGCCGTGCCGGGCAGCAGCACCACGCCGCCCACCGCGTGGTCGGCGAGCCAGGGGTGGGTGGCGAGCGAGAGGTGGCCGGTGCAGACCAGGCCGTGCCCGTCGGCGAGTGGTACGGCGGCGCCAAGCAGCGGATGGTCGGCCGAGCCGAGACCGGCCGAGGCCAGGTCGGCACCGCCGCCGGCGGACCGCAGCCAGTAGTGCTCGCGCTGGAACGCGTACGTCGGCAGGTCCACGCGGCCGGCCGCCGGCACCAGTTCGCGCCACGGTACGGCAGCCCCGTGCACATGCAGCCGGGCCAGCGCCTCGACGGCCGTACGCGCCTCCGGCCGGTCCTTGCGCACCGACGCGACCAGCGCCACCTCACCCGCGCCGTCCCCCGCCCCGTCCAGGCACTCCTGCGCCAGCGCGGTCAACGTCCCGTCCGCACCGATCTCCAGCACCCGCGCCACGCCCTGCGCCGCCAGGCCCCGCACCGCGTCGTGGAAGCGGACCGGCTCGCTGATATGCCGAACCCAGTACTCCGGATCCGACCAAGAACCATCCGTACCACCACCAGTCGTCACCACACCAAGCCGCGGCTCAGCGAACGACAGACCCGACACCACCGCCCGGAACCCATCCACCATCGGCGCCATAAACGGCGAATGGAACGCATGACTCACCCGCAACCGCTTCACCCGCCGACCCCGAACACGGAAACCCTCAGCAACCTCAGCCACCACCCCATCCGCACCCGACACCACCACCGAAGACGGACCATTCACCGCAGCGATACTCGCCTCATGCCCGCGCCCCGCCAGCGCCTCGACCACCTCAGCCTCCGACGCCTGCACCGCCCACATCGCACCACCAACAACCAACCCCTGCATCAACCGACCACGAGACACCACCAGTTGACAGGCATCCGCAAGCGACAACACACCCGCCACATACGCCGCAGCCACCTCCCCCACCGAATGACCCACCACCACATCCGGCACCACACCCCACGACTCCACCAACCGAAACAACGCCACCTCAAACGCAAACAACGCAGGCTGCGCAAACTCCGTACGCCCCAACACCGAAGCGTCAGCACCCCACACCACCGACCCCAACCCAACCGACAACAACCCATCCAACTCCCCCACCACCCCATCCCACGCCCCCGCAAACACCGGGAACGCCCCATACAACCCACGCCCCATCCCCAACCACTGACTCCCCTGCCCACCAAACACAAACGCCGTACGACCCGACACCGGCCGCCCCACCAACACATCCCGCGACGACACACCCGACGCCACATCCGCAAGAGCCGACAACAACCCCTCCCGCGTATCACCCACAACCACCGCACGGTGGTCGAACGTGGCGCGGGTGTGGACCAGTGCCGCGGCGATGTCGGCTTCGGCGTGTTCGGGATGGGCCGTGGCGAAGGCGTGCAGGCGTGTGGCCTGGGCGCGTAGTGCCTGCGGGCTGCGGGCCGACAGCGGCCAGGGGGTGTGGCCGGCCAGCGGCCCGGCCGTGCGCTCCGGGGCGGGTGCACCGGCGGCCTGTTCCCCCGCGCGCTCCGGGGCGGCCTCTTCGAGGATCAGATGGGCGTTGGTGCCGCTGATGCCGAAGGCGGAGACGGCGGCCCGGCGCGGGGCGCCGGTCTGCGGCCAGGGACGGGCCTCGGTGAGCAGCCGTACGGCGCCCGACTCCCAGTCCACCTCCGGCGTCGGCTCCTCGGCGTGCAGGGTCTTGGGGAGCACGCCGGCGCGCAGCGCGAGCACGGTCTTGATGACGCCGGCGATGCCGGCGGCGGCCTGTGCGTGCCCGATGTTGGACTTGAACGAGCCCAGCCACAACGGCTCGGCACCGGCCCGCTGCTGCCCGTACGTGGCGAGCAGCGCCTGTGCCTCGATCGGGTCACCCAGCGTCGTACCGGTGCCGTGCGCCTCCACCGCGTCCACATCGGCCGCGGTCAACCCCGCGTTGGCCAGGGCCTGCCGGATGACGCGTTCCTGGGACGGGCCGTTGGGGGCGGACAGGCCGTTGGACGCGCCGTCCTGGTTGACGGCGGAGCCGCGGATGACGGCGAGTACGGGGTGGCCGTTGCGGCGGGCGTCCGAGAGCCGTTCGACGAGGACCATGCCGGCGCCCTCGGACATGCCGATGCCGGCCGCGTCGGCGGCGAACGCCCGGCACCTGCCGTCGCGCCCCAGGCCGCGCTGGCGACTGAAGCCGACCAGCGCCTGCGGCGTGGACATCACGGTCACGCCGCCGGCCAGCGCCATGGCGCACTCGCCAGCCCGGACCGCAGCCGCCGCCAGGTGCAGCGCCACCAGCGACGACGAACAGGCCGTGTCCACGGTGACGGCCGGGCCTTCGAGGCCGAGGGTGTAGGCGATGCGGCCGGAGATGACGCTGTTGTGGCCGCCGGTGAGCAGGTGACCCTCGTAGCCGTCAGGTACGCGGCCGACGCCGACGCGGTAGTCGGACGGGTTGGCCCCGACGAACGTGCCGACCAGTGAGCCCTTCAGGGTGTGCGGGTCGATGCCGGCACGCTCCAGCGCCTCCCAGGCGGTCTCCAGCATCAGCCGCTGCTGCGGGTCCATGGCCAGCGCCTCGCGCGGGGAGACGCCGAAGAAGGCCGCGTCGAACTCGCCCGCCTCGTGCAGGAAGCCGCCTTCGCGCGCGTAGACGGTTCCTTCGCGCGCCGGGTCCGGGTCGTACAGGCCCGCCAGGTCCCAGCCGCGGTCGGTGGGGAAGCCGGAGATGGCGTCCACCCCGTCGGCCACCAGCCGCCACAGCTCGTCGGGCGAGTGGGCGCCGCCCGGGTAGCGGCAGGCCAGCGAGACGATGACGACCGGATCGTCGTCGGCCGCCGCCGCGGCCGGTGCGGGCACCGTGGCCTGCGGTGCGGGGCCGGCGGCAGCCGCGTCCGGCGCCGCGAACAGCCGGGCCGCCAGGTGGCCCGCCAGGTCCTGCGGCGAGGGGTAGTCGAAGATCACGGTGGCGGGCAGTCGCAGCCCGGTCGCGGTGTTCAGCCGGTTCCGCAGGTCCACCGCGGTCAGCGAGTCGAAGCCGATGTCGCGGAAGGCGCGGCCCGCCTCGATGCGCGCGCCGGAGGCGTGCCCGAGCACGGCGGCGGCCTGCGCCCGTACCAGGTCGGCGAGTTCGGCGGTCCGCTCGTCGGCGGTCAGGTCGGCCAACCTGCGGTGCAGCGCGGAGGTGTCGGCGCCGCCCGCCCCGTCCTGCGCGGCGGCGAGCAGGTGCCGGGCCTCGGGGATCTGGTCCAGCAACTTGCTGGCCCGGTAGGAGGTGAAGATGGTGGTGAAACGGTCCCAGTCGATGTCGGCGACGGCCACGAACGCCTCCTCGTGGTCCAGCGCCTGCCGCAGCGCGTCGCAGGCCACCTCCGGGTCCAGCATCGGCAGGCCCTGCGCGCCGACCCGTTCGCTGAGCTCCTTGCGCTGCTGCGCCGCCCGCTCGTCCCAGGCGTGGAAGGCGTCCCAGATGCCCCAGGCCACCGAGGTGGCGGGCAGGCCTTTGGCGCGCCGCTGCGCGGCGAGCGCGTCCTGGTGGGCGTTGGCCGCCGCGTAGGCGGCGTGGTCGCCGCTGCCCCAGAACCCGGCGATCGAGGAGAACAGCACGAACGCGTCCAACTCCTCGCCCGCAAGCAGCTCGTGCAGGTGCTCGGAGCCGGCGACCTTGGCCGCGTACACGTCGCGGAAGTGGTCGGGCGACCCCGCGTCGATGGGGCTGAGGTCGGCGACGACGGCGGCGTGCATGACGGAGCGGATCGGCCGGCCATCGGCCTTCAGCGAATCGATGAGCGCGGCGACCTCCGTCCGGTCGGCGATGTCGCAGCCGACGACGGTGGCGCGGGCGCCGAGTTCGGCGAGTTCGGCCTCCAGCTCGACGGCGCCGGGTGCCTGCCGGCCGCGCCGGCTGGTGAGCACCAGGTCCGTGGCCCCGTTGCGGGCGAGCCAGCGGGCGAAGCAGGCGCCGAGCGCGCCGGTGCCGCCGGTGATCAGTACGGTGCCGGCGCCCGGCTGCCAGCGGCGCCGCGGCTGCGCGTCGCCCAGCGGGGCGCGCACCATGCGCCGGGCGAGGGTGCCGGTGGCGCGCAGCGCGAGCTGGTCCTCGCCGGCGGGGTCGGACAGGATGCCGCACAGCCGGCGCACCGTCCGCTCGTCCACGGGGCCGCCTGCGGAGCCGTCCGCTGCACCGGCCGCGGCCGGCAGGTCCACCAGGCCGCCCCAGCGCCGCGGGTGCTCCAGCGCGGCGACCCGGCCGAGGCCCCAGACCTGCGCCTGTGCCAGGTCGGCCGGCGCGTCGGTGGCGGCGGTGGCGACGGCGCCCCGGGTGACGCACCACAGCGGGGCGTCCACCGCGACCTCGCCCAGGGCCTGAACCAGCGCGAGCGTGCCGGCGACGGCCACGGGCAGCGCCGCACCGGCCGCGTGCGGGGCCGTGTCGAAGGCCCACAGGGACAGCACGCCACCGGGCGCCTGCTGGCCGTCGAGCGCGCCGCGCACCCGCTCCGTCAGCCGCTCCCGGTCGGTGTCGGCCGCCGTCACCACCAGGGGCACCACCCGGGCGCCGCGCTCGGCCAACACCCGGGTCAGGGTGGCGGTCAGCTCCGCGTCCGCCACCACGGCCGGCACCACGAGCAGCCAGGTGCCGGACAGTACGGGCACCGCGGTGCCCGACACCGGCCGCCAGTCGACCGCGTACCGCCAGGAGTCGATGACCGACCGCTCACGGCGCTGCCGCCGCCACGCGGAGAGCGCGGGCAGCACCGCGCCGAGCCCGTCCGCGCCGTCGGAAACGCCGAGCGTCGCGGCGAGTTCGGCGAGGTCAGCGCGTTCGACGGCGTCCCAGAACCTGGCCTCTGCCGCATCGTCGGCCGCCCCGTCCGCGCCCGCTACGGGGCCGTCGGCCGGCGCGTCCTCCAGCCAGTAGCGCTCGCGCTGGAACGCGTACGTGGGCAGGTCGACCGTGCGGGCGCCGGGGAACGCCGGGGCCCAGTCGACGGCCGCGCCGTGCACCTGGGCGTCGGCCAGCGAGGTGCGGAAGCGGTCGGCGCCGCCGTCCGCGCGGCGCAGCGAACCCACCGCCGCCACCTCGGCCCCGGCCTGCTCCGCGGTCTCGCCGACCGCCATCGCGAGCACCGGGTGCGCACTGCACTCCACGAACAGCCGGTGCCCGTCCGCGATCAGCACCTCGGTAGTGCGCTCGAACTCGACGGTCCGGCTCAGATTGCGCACCCAGTACGCGGCGTCGAGCCCGGCCGTGTCGATCGGCTCCGCGGTCACCGTGGAGTAGAAGGGCACGCGCCCCGCGCGCGGGGCGACGTCATCGAGTACGCGCAACAGCTCGTCGCGGACCGACTCGACCTGGGGCGAGTGCGAGGCGTAGTCGACGGGGATGCGCTTGGCGCGGATCTCGGCCGCCTCGCAGCCGGCGACGAGTTCGTCGAGGGCTGCGGGTTCGCCGGCCACCACGGTCGCCGACGGACCGTTGACGACGGCGACGGTGACTCGGCCGTCGTACGCGGCGATCCGCGCCTCGGCCTCCGCACGCGGCAACCCGAGCGAGACCATGCCGCCCTTGCCCGCCAACCGCTCGCCGATCACCTTCGAACGGAGCGCCACAACGCGGGCCCCGTCCTCCAACGAAAGCCCGCCAGCAATGACGGCCGCCGCGATCTCACCCTGCGAGTGACCCACCACCGCGGCCGGTTCGACCCCGTACGAACGCCACACAGCCGCCAGCGACACCATCACCGCCCACGACAACGGCTGCACGACGTCGACCCGCTCCAGCGGACCGTCCAACTCGGTGGCGAAGTCCCAGTCCACGAACGGGGCGAGGGCATCGCCACAGCGGGCCAGCTCGGCCGCGAACACCGGTTCCGCAGAACGCAGTTCACGCGCCATCCCCACCCACTGCGCGCCCTGCCCCGGGAAGACGAAGACGGGGCGCTGGGGCTCGTCGCCGGGCTCACCGCGGACGATGGTGGCCGCGGCCGGGTCGGTGGTGTCGGGGGTTTCGGCGGCCGGGCGTTCCAAGGCGGCCAGGCCGTGCAGCAGGGCCGCGCGGTCGGTGCCGATGACGGCGGCCCGGTGCTCCAGGCCCCAGCGGCTGGTGGCCAGCGACCAGCCGATGTCGGCGGGGCCGAGTTCCGGGTGGGCCTCGGCGAACTGGCGCAGCCGGGCGGCCTGGGCGCGCAGTGCCTCCGCGCTCCTGGCCGACACCAGCCAGGGCAGCGGGGCGCCGGCCCGGGGCACGGAGGACGGGGCCGCGGCCGGCGGCGCGGTGGGCGGCGTCGGAGCCGCTTCCAGGACCACGTGGGCGTTGGTGCCGCTCACACCGAAGGAGGAGACGGCGGCCCGGCGCGGCCGGTCGAGCCGCGGCCACGGGCGGGCCTCGGTGAGCAGCGCCACCGCGCCCGAATCCCAGTCGATGTGCGGGGACGGCTGCTCCGCGTGCAGCGTCTTGGGCAGCGCCGCCTCCCGCAGCGCCATCACCATCTTGATGACGCCGCCGACGCCGGCGGCGGCCTGCGCGTGCCCGATGTTGGACTTGAACGAGCCCAGCCACAGCGGTTCGCCGCCGGCCCGCTGCTGCCCGTACGTGGCGAGCAGCGCCTGCGCCTCGATCGGGTCACCCAGCGTCGTACCGGTACCGTGCGCCTCCACCGCGTCCACGTCAGCCGCCGACAGCCGGGCGTCGGCCAGCGCCTGCCGGATGACGCGTTCCTGTGCGGGGCCGTTGGGGGCGGTCAGGCCGTTGCTGGCGCCGTCCTGGTTGACGGCGGAGCCCCGTACGACAGCGAGCACCTGGTGCCCGTTGCGCTGCGCGTCCGAGAGGCGTTCCACCAGCAGCACGCCGACGCCCTCGGACCAGCCCGTGCCGTCCGCGCCGGCCGCGAAGGACTTGCAGCGGCCGTCGGAGGCGAGGCCCTGCTGGCGGCTGAACTCGGTGAACACGCTCGGCGTCGACAGCACCGTCACCCCGCCGGCCAGCGCCATCGCGCACTCGCCGCGGCGCAGCGACTCGACCGCCAGGTGCAGCGCCACCAGCGACGACGAACAGGCCGTGTCCACGGTGACGGCCGGGCCTTCGAGCCCGTAGGTGTAGGCGATGCGGCCGGAGGCGACACTGCCTGCGGTGCCGGTCGACAGATAGCCCTCGACGCCCTCCGGGTAGCGCGTGACGCGGGCCGCGTAGTCGTGGTACATGACGCCGGCGAAGACTCCGGTACGGCTGCCGCGCAGGGCGGCCGGGTCGATGCCGGCGCGCTCGAAGACCTCCCAGGAGGTCTCCAGGAGCAGCCGCTGCTGCGGGTCCATGGCCAGCGCCTCGCGCGGCGAGATCCCGAAGAATCCGGCGTCGAACTCGGCCGCGTCGTACAGGAACCCGCCCTCGCCGACGTACGTGGTGCCCGCGCCCTCGCCCGTCGGGTCGATCAGCCGGGCCAGGTCCCAGCCGCGGTCGGCCGGGAAGCCGGCGACGGCGTCGGTGCCCTCGCTCACCAGCCGCCACAGGTCCTCCGGGGACCGCACGTCGCCGGGGAAGCGGCAGGCCATACCGACGATCGCGATGGGTTCGGCGGGGTCGGCCGCGGTGCCGGTGGGGCGCTCCGGCGGCTGCGCGGCGGTCTCGCCCCGCACGCCGAGCTTGCCGCGCAGGAAGCGGGCGAGTTCGGCCGGGGTCGGGTAGTCGAAGACGACGGTGGCGGGCAGTTTGACGCCGCTGGCGGCGCCGAGCCGGTTGCGCAGTTCGACGGCGGCCAGCGAGTCGAATCCGTGCTCCCGGAAGGAGCGGGCGGCGCTGATCGCCCCCGCCGACGCATGGCCGAGCACCGCGCCCGCCTGCTCCCGCACCAGGTCCGTCAGCAGCCGCAGCGCGTCGCCTTCGGCGAGCCCCGCCAGCCGCGCGGCCAGCCCCGTACGGCCGGCCGCAGCGTCCCGCCCGCGGTGCGCGGCCCGCCGCTGCGGCACCCGCACCAGTCCGCGCAACAGCGCCGGCACGCCGTCGGGGCCCGCCGCGCGGAGCGCGTGCGGGGCGAACTCGGCGGCTACGAGTACGGCATCGGTGGGGGTGGTGGGGGCGGGGGTGGTCGTGCCGGTGCCGGGCGTGGCCGGGCCGCCGGTGGCGCCGGCTGCCGTTGCCGGGCCGGCGGTGGACGCGGCTGCCGTCGCCGGGCCCGCGGTGCTGGCCAGGGCCGCGTCGAAGAGCGCGAGGCCGGCGGCCGACGAGAGCGCGCCGACGCCGGTACGGGCCAGCCGGCGCACGTCCGCCTCGGCCAGGTGCCCGGTCATGCCGCTGGCCTCGGCCCAAAACCCCCAGGCCAGCGAGGTGGCCGGGTCGCCGGCGGCCCGGCGGCGGGCGGCGAGCGCGTCCAGATAGGCGTTGGCCGCCGCGTAGTTGGCCTGCCCCGCGGTGCCGAGCACACCGGCGACCGAGGAGAACAGCACGAAGGCGGCCAGACCGCGGCCCGCCGTCAACTCGTGCAGGTGGCGGGCGGCGTCGGCCTTGGGCCGCAGCACGTTCTCCACCTGCGCGTCGGTCAGGGCGGCCACGGTGCCGTCGTCGAGCACGCCCGCGGTGTGCAGCACGGCGGTCAACGGGTGCGCCGCCGGCACGCCGTCGAGCACCGCGGCCAGCGCCGCCCGGTCGGCGACGTCGCAGGCGACGACGGTGGCGGTGGCACCGAGCCCGGCCAGTTCGGCGACGAGTTCGGCGGCGCCCGGCGCCTGCACGCCGCGCCGACTGGTCAGCAACAGGTGCCGCACACCGTGCTCGGCGACCAGGTGCCGGGCGAACAGCGCCCCCAGGGTGCCGGTGCCGCCGGTGATGAGCACGGTGCCTTCGGGGTCGAGCGGCCTGGCGTACGGCGCGGACGCGACCTCCGCCCGCACCAGCCGCGGCACGGCGAAGCCGCCGTCGCGCCAGGCGAGTTGGGGCTCGCCCGTGGCGAGAGCGACGACCAGGGCGGCGCGGTCGAGTGCGGCGTGGGCCGGAGTGGCATGGTTCAGGGCGCCGTGGTTCGGGGCAAGGGTGTCGGTCGCCCGGTCGGCGGGTGCGAGGGCCGCCCCGTGCCGGGCTCCGCCGGTGGGTGCGTACTCCGTCCCGTCGGGGGCCCCGTGCTCCGCTCCCGCAGGCGTGGCCTCCGCCGCTCCGTACCCGGCCGTCGCTGCCGCACCGCCCAACTCGGGGGCGATCCGGTCGGCCTGCACCAGGACGAAACGCCCCGGGTGCTCGGTCTGTGCGGAGCGCAGCAGGCCGCGGGCCGCCGCGTGGGCGGCGTGTTCGGCGTGGCTGACGACCAGCAGGCGCGCTTCGGCGAACCGGTCGTCGGCCAGCCAGCCGCGGACCAGGTCGAGCGCCTCGCCCAGCGCGTCACGCAGCACGTCGCCGGAGCGCAGCACGGCCACCACGGCGGGCGCGCCGCCCACGGTGCCGGCACCAGCGCCGGCCGCGCCGGCATCGCCTGTGACGCCCTCAGCGGCATCGCCCGTACCGTCCGCCGTGGCCGCGGGCCCCGGCAGCACCACCCCGGCCAGATCCGGGGCGTCCACGCCCAGCACCACCAGGCCGTCGCCACCCGAAGCGGTAGCGCCCGTTCCCGTCGCATCCGACGCACCGGCCGCAGTCGCCACATCCGCCGCACCGGCCGTGCCCACCGCGGCAACGCCCGCCGCAGCCACCGCACCCGCGCCGTCCACACCACCCGCAAGCGGCTGCCAGGCGACCCGGTACAGCGCCTGCTGTTCCGCGGGACGGGGGCCGGCCAGCGTCGCCGCGTCCACCGGGCGCAGCGTCAGGGACTCGACGGTGGCCAGCGGTGCGCCCGTCGGGTCGGCCAGGTGCAGGGCGACGGTCTCCGGGCCCGTGGTCACCATCCGCACCCGGGCCTGGGCCGCGCCGCCGGCGTGCAGCGTCACGCCGCTCCAGGCGAACGGCAGTCGCACCGGCTGCTCCGCGCTGCCGACGGCGCCCAGCAGCGCGGTGTGCGCCGCGGCGTCCAGCAGCGCAGGGTGCAGCCCGAACTGGTCGGCTCCGTCCGCGGATTCGAGTTCCACCTCGGCGTACGTCTCCGCGCCCTGCCGCCAGGCGGCCCGCAGCCCCTGGAAGGCGGGCCCGTACGCGTACCCGGTGTCGGCCAGCGCCCCGTACACCGCATCCAGTGCGACGGGTTCGGCGCCGGCGGGCGGCCAGGCCGTCAGGGCGTGGCCCGCGTCGGTGCCGGCGGGGGCGAGCACGCCGGTCGCGTGCCGGGTCCACGCGCCGTCCGCCGGGGCGCCGGACAGCGGCTCCGCCGGTGCCCCGGGCTGCGCATCGACGGGGCCGCCGGGCTGCGGCTCGGGGCGGGCGTACAGGTGCAGCGGGCGCTGCCCGTCGCCGTCCGCTTCGCCGACCACCACCTGTACCTGCACCCCGCCACGGGCGGGCAGCGGCAGCGGCGCCTCAAGCGTCAACTCCTCGATCCGGTCGCAGCCCACCTCGTCGCCGGCGCGCACGGCGAGTTCGATGAAGGCGGTGCCCGGCAGCAGCACCGTGCCGGCGACCGCGTGGTCGGCCAGCCACGGGTGGCTCGACAGCGCGATCCGGCCGGTGAGCAGCGCACCGCCGCCGTCGGCCAGGCTCACCGCGGCGCCCAGCAGCGGGTGCCCGGCGGCGCCGAGGCCGATCGCGGCGGCGTCGCTGCGGCCGGCCGTGCGCGGCAGCCAGTAGCGGCGCCGCTGGAAGGCGTACGTGGGCAGCTCCACGGGGCGCGCACCGGCCAGCAGGGGCGACCAGTTGACGCCGGCGCCCGCCGCGTACGCCTCGGCGACCGAGCGCAGGAACCGGTCGGGCCCGCCCTCGTCGCGGCGCAGCGAACCGACGGCCACCGCGTCGGCCGCGGCGTCCTCGGCGGTTTCACCGAGCGCCAGCGCCAGCACCGGATGCGCGCTGCACTCGATGAACAGTCCGTGCCCGTCCGCCAGCAGCCGCCGGGTGACCTGCTCGAACTCCACGGTCTGGCGCAGGTTGCGCACCCAGTACGCGGCGTCGAGGCCGTGCGTGTCGAGCGGTTCGCCGGTCACCGTCGAGTAGAACGGCACGGTCGCACGGCCCGGGCTGACCTCGGCGAGCGCGGCCAGCAGCTCCTCGCGTACGGAGTCCACCTGCGGCGAGTGGGAGGCGTAGTCGACGGGGATGCGGCGGGCCCTGATGTCGGCGGCCTCGCAGCCGGCGACCAGCTCGTCGAGCGCGGCCACCTCGCCGGCGACCACGGTGGAGCCGGCCCCGTTGACTGCGGCGACGGCGATCCGACCCGCGCACGGGGCGATCCGCTCCTCGGCGGCGGCGCGCGGCAACCCGAGCGAGACCATGCCGCCCTGGCCGGCCAACCGTTCGCCGATCACCTTGGAACGGAGCGCCACCACCCGCGCCCCGTCCGCGTGCGACAGCGCGCCCGCCACCACCGCGGCGGCGATCTCGCCCTGCGAGTGCCCCACCACGGCCGCCGGGCGCACCCCGTACGCGCGCCACAGTTCGGCGAGGGAGACCATCACCGCCCAGGAGAGCGGCTGCACCACGTCCACCCGGTCGAGCCCGGGCGCACCCGGGGCGCCGTCCACCACCGCGCGCAGCGACCAGTCGGTGAACGGGGCCAGCGCCTGCGCGCAGCGCTCCATGGCGCCGGCGAACGCCGGGGAGGCGTCCCACAGTTCGCTGGCCATGCCCGCCCACTGGGCGCCCTGCCCGGGGAAGACGAAGACGGCCGAAGTGCGCTTGCGGGCCGCCCCGGTGGCGACGGCGGGCGACGCCTCGCCGGCGCCGGCCGCGGCGAGCGCGGTGAGGAGTTCGGCACGGTCCGCGCCGACGACCACGGCCCGGTGCTCGTGCACGGCGCGGGTGCCGGTCAGCGCGGCGGCCACGTCCCGCGGCGTCCAGTCGGTCCGCTCCGTCAGGTGCGCGTGCAGCCGCTGGGCCTGGGCGTGCAGCGCGGCAGGGCTCTTCCCCGACACCACCCAGGGAACGGCACCGGCGGTGTCACCGATGGTCGTTGCGCTGGCGCTGGCGCTGGCGCTGGGGCTGGTGGTGGGGCTGGTGGTGGCGTTGCCCGTATGTGCCGTGCCGGCGGGGCTGGTGGTGGCGTTGCCCGTACGTGCCGTGCCGGCGGGGCTGGTGGCGTTGGTGGTGCCGGCGCCGTCCGCCGGCCCAGCGGCCCCCGCGGCCGGCTCCGGCGCCTGTTCCACGATCACGTGCGCATTGGTGCCGCTGATGCCGAACGAGGAGACGCCGGCCCGCCGCGGCTCGTCCTTCTCCGGCCACGGCCGCGCCTCCGTCAACAGCGACACCGCGCCCGCCGACCAGTCGATGTGTTCCGACGGCTGCTCGGCGTGCAGGGTCTTCGGCAGCAGCCCGTGCCGCAGCGCAAGCACCATCTTCATGACGCCGGCGACGCCGGCGGCGGCCTGCGCGTGCCCGATGTTGGACTTCAGCGAGCCGAGCCAGGCCGGTTCGGCGCCGGCTGCGCGCTGCCCGTACGTGGCCATCAGGGCGTGCGTCTCGATGGGGTCGCCGAGCCGGGTGCCGGTGCCGTGCGCCTCGATGGCGTCCACGTCGCCGGGCTCCAGCCTGGCGTCGGCCAGCGCCTGCCGGATGACCCGCTCCTGGGCGAGGTCGTTGGGCGCGGTCAGGCCGTTGCTGGCGCCGTCCTGGTTGACGGCGGAGCCCCGTACGACCGCGAGCACCCGGTGGCCGTTGCGCTGCGCGTCCGACAGGCGCTCCACGACGAGGAGGGCGGCGCCCTCGCCGGCGCCGAAGCCGTCGGCCGCGGCCGAGAACGGCTTGCTGCGGCCGTCGGCCGCGAGGCCGCGCTGCCGGCTGAGGTCGACCACCCAGTTGGGGCTCGACATCACCGTCACACCGCCGGCCAGCGCCATCGAGCACTCGCCGCGGCGCAGCGACTGCACCGCCAGGTGCAGCGCCACCAGCGACGACGAACAGGCCGTGTCCACCGTCACGGCCGGCCCTTCGAGGCCGAGGGTGTACGCGATGCGGCCGGACATCACGCTGGTGGTGTTGCCGACCATGAGGTAGCCCTCCAGGTCGGCGGTGCCCGGGTCGCCCACCCGCGGCGCGTAGTCCTGGGGGATCGCGCCGACGAACACGCCGGTGTCCGCGCCACGGAGCGCACCCGGGTTGAGTCCGGCCCGCTCGAACGCCTCCCAGGAGGTCTCCAGGAGCAGCCGTTGCTGCGGGTCCATGGCCAGCGCCTCGCGCGGCGAGATGCCGAAGAAGTCGGCGTCGAAGTCGCCCGCTCCGCTCAGGAACCCGCCCGCGCGCACGTAGCTGGTGCCGGGCCCCGCCATCTGCGGGTCGTGCAGCGCCTCCAGGTCCCAGTCCCGATCGGTCGGCAGCGGCTGGATGGCGTCCGTGCCGCCGGCGACCAGCTCCCACAGCTCCTCGGGCGAGCCGATGCCGCCGGGGAAGCGGCAGGCCATGCCCACGATCGCGATCGGCTCGTGGCTGCGGTCCGTCACGCTCTGGAGCCGCTGCTTGGTCTGCCGCAGGTCCGTGGTGACGAGCTTGAGGTAGTCGCGGAGCTTGGCTTCGTTGGAGGTCATGGAGGTCGGCTCCCGGCGCGAAGGTGAGGGTGGCGGCAAGGCTGGCGGTCGGGTGGAACGGCTGCTCAGCCGATTCCGAGTTCCTTGTTGATGAGCGCAAACATCTCGTCGTCGGACGCGGTGTCGATGCCGTCGCCGGCAGCGGCTCCCCCGGGCGGCGCCCCGGCGCCCTCGTCGAGCGTGCGCAGCAGGCTCCGCAGCCGGTCCGCCACCCGGCCGCGGGTGTCGTCGTCGACGGCGGTGGCGGCGATGCGGTGCTCAAGGCGCGCCACGTCGGCCCAGAGCGCGGTGAGCCCGGCGCCGCCCGCCCCGGGCCCGGCCGGCCCGGTCCCCGCCGGTCCGGGCCCGGCCGGTGGGAAGAGCTCGGCGTCGAGGTGGCGGGCGAGTTCCAGCGGCGTCGGGTACCGGAACAGCACCGTGCTCGGCAGCGCGACCCCGGTGACCTCGCGCAACGCGTCGCGCAGCTCCACCGCGATCAGTGAGGTGAACCCCGCTTCGCGGAACGGCCGGTCCGGCTCGACGTCACCGTTGGCACGGTGCCCCAGCACCGCTTCGGCCTGCTCCCGCACCAGGTCGAGCAGTGCGCTCTCCCGCTCGTCGGCCGGTGCGGTGGCCAACTGGCTTAAGCGTTCGGGTAATTCGGCCCGTTCGGACCGCTCTGCCCGTTCCGCAGCTCTCGCCGGTTCCGCCGGTTCCCCCGGCGCCGCCGGTTCCGCGTGCGGTGCGCGGCCCCCACCGGGCTTGGGCCCCGCTCCGTCGTCCGGTGCGTGGCCGGCGCCGGCCGCGCCCCCGTGGCCGCCGCGGCCGTCGTCGTCGGCCGGCCCCGCGGCAGCGGCCGTCTCCTGCGTGCTCATGCGAAACCCCCCGGTGGCGAATGACCCGATGGCCCTGGACCCGGCCTGGACCGCGTGCGCGCCGGCCGGTCGGCGGCCCCGCGGGCCCCGGCGGTCCGTCGCCGCCGGGGTCGCCGGGGTCGCCGGTCGGGACGGTGCCGTGCCGGGCGGCCGTTTCACCCGCCGCCCCGCGCTCTCCGTACGGCGCGCACCGCGCCGACGACAGGCGAGCCGTGCTGCACGGCTACATCCGACCGAAGTTGGCGTCTTTGCGTTCCATTGGCCAAGTCATGCGCAAAATTGATCGGCCACTTTCCCGATCCATGCACGAACTTGACTGGGCCATGGGCATGATTCTGGGGTGAAGTGTGGGCGCGAATCCCTGGGGCGCGCCCCCAGCATCCACCCCAGCATCACCGCCACCACGTGGACTTCCGTGTGCGGGACCCCTAGGCGGGCGTCACGCCGGCGTCACGTCCGTCGCCCCCCAGTACGCGCGCATCTCCGCGATGAGACCGTCCGCGTCGATCCGGAACACCGCGGTCACGTTGACCGCGAGCCGCCCGCCCGCCGGGTCCTGCGGGTTGCGGATGGTGGCCGTCAGCCCCGCTGCCACGTGCTGTTCGTCCTGCGACCCGGTGAGCGTCCCCGGGGTGTCCTGGGTGCCGAACTCCGTGACGACCCGCTCGAAGTAGGCCCGCACCGCGGCCTCCCCCACCACGGCCTCGGTACCGACCGGGTCTTCGATCCGGGCGTCGGCGGCGAACAGCTTGCAGATCCCGTCCACGTCCCCGGCGTTGACCCGCTCGTAGTAGTCCTGCACCAGTCGCTTGCGCTCGATCTCGTCCGGCATGTGGTCCTCCTGATGGGTTATCTGTTACCCCCGGGCCCCGTTGGCCCGGGGGTGTGGGTCTGAGTGGCCCCGTCGGCCCGTCGGCCCTGCGGCCCTGCCGGCCCTGCCGGCCCTGGCCCGGTTGGCCCCTGCCGGCTCTGCTGACGCGGCTGACGCGGCTGACGTGCCCTTGACGCGCCGTTCGCCCGGTTCATCTGGCCGGGGACGGCGCGACTAGCCCAGCCGGCACCCGCCGCCCGACCGACACCGATCACCCCGCCGGCACCGGGCTGGCCCGCCCCGTACCAGCACGCCACACGGGGGCGGCGGCATGCTGGCGCGCGACAGGCCACCCACACGACGGGCGACCGCCCCCACGGCACGGAGCGCAGCCGTACGGGCGGGTGTTCCGACGAGGCGGGTGCTCCGCCAGCGCAGGGTGCTCCGAGCGGGCGGCAACCGCCGACGTCCGTACGGCGCGTGGGGGCGCGACCGTGACGGCGTACGGCAGGGGTACGGCAGGGGCCCCGCGCCGCCCGCTGACCGGGCCGACGAGGGCGGGCACCGGGCGCTGGACCGCGCCGGTGGCCGGGGCCCGGCGGGTGCCGGGGCCACGCTGCGATTGTGCGGGCCACGGGCCGGGCGCGACCTCGGGTTCCGCCCCAGCAGCAACCCCAGCCTTTGCCCCGCTCAGGCCCTGGCCAGGGCGTCCCTGAGCTCTCCGCGCGAGGCGATGCCGAGCTTCCGGTACGCCTGCCCGAGGTGCCACTCGACCGTCTTCACGGTGACGAACAGCATGTGCGCGATCTCCTGGTTGCGCTTGCCCTCGGCGGCCAGTGCCGAGACCGAACGTTCCCGGGGCGTGAGCCCGGAGACCCCGGTACGGCTCGGCACCCTGGCGCGTACGCCCATGGCGGCGAGTTCGAGCCTGACCCGCTTGCCGAGCGCCGCCGCCCCACTCGCCTCGGCGATCTCCGCGGCCTGCCGCAGCACCGGTCTGGCCTGTTCGGCGCGGCCCTGTTCGCGCAGGGCCGCCCCGTACTCGACCAGCGCCCGGCAGCGCTCCAGGGCCGCGGGGCCGTCCTGCAACAGCGCCACCGCCTCGGCCAGGTGCCGCAGCCCGGCCCTGCCCCCGGCGGCGAGACCGGCGGCGATCAGCGCGCCCGCGATGGTGCGCGGGGTGCCGAAGCGGCGCGCCGCTGCCAGGCAGGTGGCGGCGAGTTCGGCCGCCTCCGCGGTGCGGCCGATGCCGGCCAGCGCCGCCGCGGCCTCGGCCTCGGGGCTGAGCGCGGGGCAGTCGGTGCCCCACTCGCGCAGCGCGTCGGCCGCCCGCAGCAGGTCATCGACGCCCGCTTCGACGTCGCCCTGCGCGATCCGCAGCCGGCCGCGGGCCATCACCAGCGGCAGGTAGGGCGGTTGCCGGGAGATGTCGGCGCCGAGCCCGCAGCGGTCGATGACGCGCGCCGCGATCCGGGTCTGCCCCTGCGCGACGAGTGAGTCGATCAACGCGCCGGCCGCGAACGGCATGCCCATCGCCGGCACCCCGGCCCCCTCGGTCGAGCCGAGCGCCAGCGAACCGTCGGTCTCCGCCTCGGCGAGCATGCCGCGCTGGAGGCGCACCCAGGCGTGCAGGGCGCGCAGGTCCTCGGTGGCCAGGTGCAGGCCCCGCTCCTCGGACTCGCGCAGCGCGTCCACCAGCAACCGGTCGGCCTCCAGGAGCCGGTCGCAGCAGGCGAAGGCCAGCGCGATCAGCCAGCTCGCCTGGGCGCCACCGTCCGGTGGCCCGATCAACGGGCCGTGCAGCAGCGCCCGTTCACCGGCGGCCACCACCTGGTCCGCGGCCCCGCCGCTGATCAGCGTCTCGAACGTCTGCTGCGCCGCGACCAGGGCGGCGGTCGCCCCGTCCTCGCCGACCACGGTGCGGTCCAGCACGCTGAGCTCCCGCATGGCGAGCGGCCTGGTGTGCGGGGTGAGCTGCGCGACCTTGACGATCTCCGAGTGCAGCCGCAACTCCACCTCGCGGTCGCGGCCCTGCACCTCGGCGTGCACCCCCTGGAGCAGCCCGAGCGCATCCTCGTAGCGGGCGGCGGCGATCAGCGCGGCGCTCATGTCGATGACGATGCCCGCCCGGCGCACCGGGTCGTCGGTCACCTCAAGGGCCTCGCCCAGGTGCGCCAGCGCCTCCGGGTCGCGCATCCGCAGCTCCGCCCCACCGAGCCCGGCCAGCAGCTCGGGGGCGTCGGCGGCGGGCGCCGGCTCGTTCAGCGCCCGGCGCAACAGCGGTACGGCGGCGGCCGGATCGCCCGCCTCCAGGGCCTCGCGCCCCGCGGCGGCGAGCACGCCCGCGGTCCAGGCGTCACCCGACGGCGGCAGCGGCACCAGCAGCGGTACGACCTGGGCGGTGGGGGCGCCGGCGGCGTGCAGGGCCTTCGCCGCGCGCGCGTGCGCGCGATGCCGGTAGGGCAGCGGCAGATGGGCGTAGACGGCGGTGCGCACGATCGGTTGGGCGAACCGCAGCGGCGCCTGCGGGTGCACGATGCCCAGGTCCATCAGGGTACTGACGGCGTCGGCGGCCTCGGCCGCGTCCAACTCGGCGACCTGTGCGACGTGCGCGGCGTGCGGCAGCGCCAGTTCGGCGTGCGCGTCGAGCACGGCCAGCGCCCGGGCCAGCCGGGTGGTGTGCTCGGCCAGCGGCTCGGGCAACTGCTGGAGCCTGCGCAGCACCACGCGCGCGATGTTCCGCGGACCGGTACGGGCGATGGACCGCGGGTCGTGGAGCGCGGTGGCCTCGGCGTCGGCCAGCAGTTCGCGCAGGAAGAACGGGTTGCCGCCGGTCGCCGCGTAACAGGCGCGGACGAAGGCGTCGTCGGGCCCCGGGGCGGCCAGCGTGCCGGCCACGAAGGCGCGCACGCCGTCCTCGCTGAGCGCGTTCACCGGCAGCAGCCGGGCGGCGTCCGATGCCAGCAGCGCCTGGTTGATGTCGGCCCGCTGGCCGCTGTCCACCGACTCGGTGGCCGCGCACACCACGATGGCGTGCCCCTCAAGGCGGCCCTCCATGTAGTGCAGGAACTGGAGCGAGGCGACGTCGGCCCAGTGCAGGTCGTCCAGGAGGATCAACAGCGGGGCGCGGCGGGCGAGATGCACGCACATCCAGTAGAGCCCGTGCAGCACGGCCTGCCGCTGCTCGGGCCCCGCGCCGGTCGCGACGGCGCCGGTCGCGTACTCGAAGAGCGGCGCGGCCAGCCGGGCGGGCCCGCTCAGCACCGCGTCCCGCTCCTCCTGGCTCGCCGCCGCCAGCCAGGGCTCGAAGAGTTGCCGTACGACGCCGTAGGGGAAGCCCGCCTCGAACTCGCTGCCCCGCGCGAACAGCGCCACGAAACCCTCGTCGATGGCCCTTTTCTTCGCCTCGTTGAGCAGCGCCGTCTTACCGAGCCCGAGACCACCCTCGAAAATCAGGAGCTGCCCGTCTCCGACATGGCAGTGCTTGATCGCCGTATCGATTGCCTCGAATTCACCGTGCCGCTCAACAAAGGGACCGCGTTCAAGCCGCATTACGGTGCTCCCCCCACCCTTTCATAAAGAGATGGCTGCTCCGCAGATACCAGTACACCGCTGAAATTGCTTTTTATACACGAGGTTCACACGCAAAGCGGGGAGGAGTCGAAAGTCGCTCGTCAAACAGCCGTACGACGCGACGCAGACGCGCTGGCACAGCATTCGTCAAGGCGAATCGAGCTGCGGCCACAGATACACGCGTAGCGCTGAAGCAAAGCCGTCAAATCCCCCGTTGTCTCGCGCATGGCCACATGCCCGCACAAGGGCATGACGACGCTACGCATTACTGATCCGACGCCAACATCGTAACCCACCCCGCACCCGAGGTGAAATATTAAACCTATCTGACCGAGACTTCCGGAAGGGTCATTTTTATCACCTTCGCGAGGAGTTAAGGCGCCATATTGAACGCCCCGTCGGTAGACGGGTTACGGGGCGTAACGCAAAGCTCGAAACCGTACGGTGTACAACGCGGCGAACGGCTTTCTGACACTCCGTCTCACTGGTCTGCCGGCGGCTGGACTGCTGGTCCTAAGCCGCTGGGCGTAGTGCGGTCACGGCGTCTGACGGACGCCGGGATGAGCTGGGCGAACTATCGTCGGGAGCGCCCCGGGCACATGCGTGTGCCAACCGCCCCTGAGGAGATGTCCGATGCCCGCCGACCACGATCCGAGCGCCCTGGATCTCACCGCGTATCTCGCCCGCATCCAGTGGTCGGGGAAACACCTGGCGACCGCCGACACACTGCGCTCATTGCACCGCGCCCACCTTCTGCACATCCCCTTCGAGAACGCGGAAGCGGTACTCGGCTCGGCCCCCTCACTGGCCCTCGCCGACGTCCAGCGCAAACTCGTCCAGGAGGGCCGCGGCGGCTACTGCTACGAACAGAACGGCTTGCTCGCAACGGCCTTGCGGGCCCTGGGATTTGGCGTCACCTACCTGGCGGCGAGGGTCCGTACGAACGGGCGGGGCGAGAAGACCAGGCCGCGTACGCACATGGTGCTGATGGTCCGGGTGCCGGGCTCGGAAACGCCCCATCTCGCCGATGTCGGATTCGGCGCCACCGGGCTCCTGGAAGCCATCCCGCTGGAGGCCGACGCGCCCCGCGAGCGCGGCGCGTGGACGGTGCGACTGGTGCGCGAGCCGCAGGACGGTCCGGAAGACCTGTGGGTGCTGCAACTGAAGCCGACCGGTGGCGCGTGGAGCGATGTCTACGCCTTCACCCGGGAGCCCTTCGAGTTCCCCGACTTCGAGATCGCCAACTGGTACATGGCCACCCACCCCAGGTCCCCGTTCTACGGCCGCCTCTTCGCCGAACAGCCCGGGGTCGACCACCACCTGGCACTGGTCGGCCGCCAACTCATCCACACCCGGGGCGACGGCACCGCGACCAAGCGCGAACTCGCCGACGACGCGGAGGTCCTGCACACGCTCGCCACGACCTTCGGCATCCACCTGCCACCGGGGACGCGACTGCCGGCCTGAGGACGGCGACGGCTGGCGGCTGACGGTGGTGGGTGGGCAGCGGACGGTGGCGGGCGCCGGGCGGGGCGGGTGCGCCGCCCCACGGGGCGGGAGCGCGGGCCCGGCGCGGCCGTCGCGCACCTCCCCCGGAGCCAAGTGCCCGGGGCCGGCCGGGTGCACCGTACGCCGTCCGTCCGGGCCCGCACGGACGGGGCGGCCACGCGCGCGCCCGCCCGCGAGGTACGCCACCGACCGCTCCGTCCGTACCCCGCCGCGCCCCACCCGCGGCCCCGGCCGCGCCTCCGGCCGGCGGCGCGTCCCAGCCCCCTACGACCACCGCCCGTACGCCCCGACCGGCGCCCGCCGTACGCGCGGTGGTCCCGTCCGCGCCGCGGGCGGACCCGCGCAGGGGCTCCGTACGCGCCGTGGACCGGGCCCGCCACGGGCTCGGTCCGCACCGCGGGCCAGACCGGCCACGGCCCGGACCGACGCGCGCCCGCCTAGGCCCGCCGCACTACCCCTGGCGCGGCATCACCCGCCTGCCCAGCAGCCACAGGCTCGCGAGCGCCAGCACGGCCAGCACGCCGCCGAACCACAGCACGCTCGACACGGCGATGCCGTCCGCCGCTCGGCCGCCGAGCAACGCCCCGAGCGCGATCGCCAGGTTGAAGACCGAGACGAACAGCGCCGAACCCACCTCGCGCGCCGCCGGAGCCGCCCGGAACATCCACGACTGGGCGCTGACCGACACGCCCCCGTACGCGAGCCCCCACACCACCAGCAGCACCGCGGCGCCCGGCGTGGACGTGCCGACCAGCGCGAGCAGCACCACCGCGACGGTCAGCAGCGCCGACAGGACCATCAGCGCACCGCGCGGGTCGCGCCCGGCGCGCGCGCCGGCCAGGAAGTTGCCGGCGATCCCGGCCACCCCGTACACCAGCAGCAGCGTGCTGATCAGTCCCGAGCCGACGCCGGAGACCTCTTCGAGCACCGGTCGGACGTAGGTGTACGCGCCGAAGTGGCCGGTCACCAGCAGCCCGGTGACCAGCAGCCCGATCCGCAGGCCCGGGTTGCGCAACAGGCCCGGCATCTCACGCAGGCTGGTCGGCTGGGTCGCGGGCAGCGGCGGCAGCAGGACGGCCATCGCGACCAGCACGGCCAGCGCCAGCGCGGCGATCACCCAGAACGCGGCGCGCCAGTCGGCCAGATCGCCGATGAGCGTGCCGACCGGCACCCCGAGCACCGAGGCGACCGCTATCCCGCTGAAGATCACCGAGGTGGCCGCGGCGACGGACCGCTCCGGCACCAGTCGCACGGCGAGCCCGGCGGCGATCGACCACACCCCGCCGATGCTCAGGCCCACCAGCACCCGCGCGGTGAGCAGCACGGCGAAGTTGGGCGCCAGGGCGGAGACCAGGTTGGCGACGGTGAGCAGCCCCATCAGCGCGCACAGCACGTACTTGCGGTCCAGCCGCCCGACGAGGACCGCGAGCAGTGGCGCGGCCACCGCCGCCACCAGCCCGGGCAGCGTCATGGCCAGGCCCGCGGTGCCGTCGCTGACGTGCAGCGACGAGCCGATCGAGGTCAGCAGGCCGACCGGCAGCATCTCGGTGGTCACCACCGAGAAGATGCCGACGGCGACGGAGAGCACGGCCAGCCAGCTCCGCGCGCCCGCGCGCGGGGCGGGTACGTGCCCGGCGTCACCCGCCGCTCCGTCGGCCCCCTGGTCACGGGCGGCGGCTGGGGGCGCGGCTGGGGTGCCGCCCGGGGTACGGGGCGGGGTACGGGGCGGGGTCGTGAGGGATGCCGCGGGGGCGGGCCCGGTGCCGTGCACGGGCGCGGGATCGGCGGCCCGGGGCGCGGGCTCGTGGGTCTCGGACATGCCCCTAGCGTTCAGCCGCGCCCGATCGGGAACAACGCCGAACTGCTCATCCTTGTATGAGTCAGATTTATCGATCGCCGCGGGCGAGCACGGGCCGGGGCGCCGGCACCGCGGCACACGGAGGAGGCGGTGCGGTGAGCGGAGTGGAGATCCGCGAGTTGGAGTGCTTCCTCGCACTCAGTGAGGAGTTGCACTTCGGGCGGGCGGCCGAGCGGCTGTACGTGTCACAGAGCAGGGTGAGCCAGTTGCTGAGCGCACTGGAGCGCCGGGTCGGCGGCCGGCTGCTGGAGCGCACCAGCCGCCGGGTCGAACTGACCCCGCTCGGCGAGCGCTTCCTCACCGAGCTCAGGCCCGCGTACCAGGCGCTGCGCGCCGCCGTCGACGGGGCCCGCGCGCACGCCGCCGGCGGCGTGCTCGCCACGCTCCGGGTCGGCTTCCTGGGTTCGGCGAACGAGCACGTCATGCACGCCTTCGGCACCTTCCACGAGCGTCATCCGCAGTGCGAGGTGGCACCGGTGGAGCTTCCGTTGGCCGACCCGTTCGGTGCGGTGCGGCGCGGCGACGTGGACGCCGCGCTCGTCTGCCTGCCGGTGGCCGAACCCGATCTGGTGGTCGGCACGGTCCTCGCCGAGCAGCCCCAGTTGCTCGCCGTTCCGGTGCACCACCCGCTCGCCCACCGGCCCTCGGTCTGCGCCGAGGAGTTGGCGGACCACCGGATGATCGGCCTGCGGAGCCCGGCGCCCCGCTACTGGCGCGAGGCCATGGTGCCGCCCACCACCCCGGGCGGGCGGCCGATCGCGGCGGGCCCGCTGGTCTGCACGCTCCAGGAGGGGCTGACCGCCGTCGCCGCGGGGCTCGGCACGATGCTGCTGTGCGCCCCGACCGCGACCCACCAGGGGCGGCGCGACATCGCCTTCGTCCCGGTCACCGGCCTGCCCGGGTCGGCGCTCGCGCTCATCTGGCAGCACGCGAAGGAGACCGCCACCCACCGGGCCCTGGACCGGGCCCTGGCCGAGGCGCCCGAGCCCGCTGCCGCCCCCTCCGCCCCGCCGGCCGCCCAGGACGTACGGGGCACGGCCGGCGGGCGCCGCGTACCCGAGACGGCGTGACCGGGCCGGACCGCGCCCCCGCTCCGCCCGATGCCCCATCAGGTTCCGCTCGGCACCGCGTTGTTGGATCGGTCACATACGCCGTACGGGTGGCCGCTCGGCGAGCATGATCGGGGTGGCTGGATCTCGCCCCTGAACCGCGGCCGGGCACGCGCACGAGGCTCGGCGCGAAACAGCCGTCCGGAACCGGCCGGAGCTGCGTACCGTCGCAGCGGCCAGGAAGCACACCGCCCCGGCGCACTCGCCGCCGGATATCCGCACCGAATACGCGCAGTACCGCACCCGCAACCTGGCGCGATAACAGTGACACGTGGCCGGATACCCCGGGGTCCGAATTGCCGGATTTTGCGGCACCAACTCAATTAGTTCGCCGGTCAACAGTCCATTCCGCGGTATGGAACAACTTGCACCGGAGGTAATTGAGGTGCACACTGTTCCGAAGATTCGGAGCAACCTGCACCAGACTTCTCACCATGAGGAGGCAGCTCTTGAGCGCCATAGCGGGAACTCGCGACCTGTGCCGGGCCGATCTGACGCTAACGTACGCGGTACACAATGCCTTTCGGCGTGACGCGGCCCTGCTGATGTCTGCCTCCTACAGCGACGATGTGCGCGATGGCGCGTCCATTCGCGCGGGTTGGCACACGCTCAAGCGAAATCTGACGATCCAACGCACGGCCAAAGACTGTGTGTTGTGGCCGGCGTTGCGCGCCCGACTCGCGGGCCAGCCGCATGAGTTGGCACTCCTGGAGTCGATGGAGGCCGAGAACGCCGAGATGGACCCGATGATCCGAAAGATCGACGCGGCCCTCTCGCACGACCGCCGATTCCGCCTGCGGGAGTACGCCGAGGACTTCTCCACCTCGCTGCTCACCCACCTCGACCACGAGGAAGCCGAGGCCCTTCCGCTGATGCAAAGCGTGCTCAGCCGGCAGGAATGGCGCGCGTTCTGCGACGAACAGCGGCGCCAGGTGGGCCTCAAGGGCGCCTCGTCCTTCTTCCCCTGGCTGCTCGACGGGGCCCCCGACGGCACCCGGGCCCAGATCCTCGGACTCCTCTCGCCACCGCTGCGCTTTATCTGCCGCACGGTATGGCAGCCGCGTTACGAGCGCACGCCGCGCTGGGAGCTCGCCGGGGCCCTATGAATCGGCCACCGGGACCCGGCCGCCGCGGACCCCACAACTACCCGGCACCAAAGGGTTGTTGACGGCCCTTTCGTTCACTTCTTGAATACAAAAAGAACCCCTGTCGCCACGCTCGGCGACGGGGGTTCTCGCTTGTCACGGCCCCGCCGATCGATCGCCACACTCCCGCCGCCGACCGGGTAAGCTGACCGACTCCACACCTGGCCTAGACCAGCCGCCCAGGTGAGGGAGAGTCCTGCGGAAAAAGGCAGTGCGATGACCATCCGGCACAGAGCCGGAAGGACCATAGGTGCTCAGCTCAAAGCGGGTTACTATCTGGATCGTTCGATGTCCGAACGCGCTTCACCATGCGGAACTATTGACTCACTGGTGAACTGTTGAACGACCGACTTGAGGTGACATAGACTGCCTGCCGGCTCCAGATTTGCTCGACTTTCAGCCACGGGGGGATGAACGGGCGGCGTAGCAAGGCCACAAAAACCGGACATGACGGAACAGCGACGGACGCCCGTCCCCCAGCGGAGCGGCCCATACGGGGACCAGCGTGAGGCGAATCCCGGTGCTGTTATGACGTTTCGTCCGAGTGGCCCCTCCACGCGTCCCCACTCATCGAGCCTCTCGTCACACTCTTCTGGAAGGTGAACGAGAACGTCATGGAATTTGCCATATTGGGCCCGCTTCGCATGTACGAGCAGGGGCGTTCTTACACGCCAACGGCACCGAAACAACGGCAGCTTTTGGCCCTGCTGCTGCTCAACGCCAACCAGGTCGTTTCCACCAGCACCTGCATCGATGAACTCTGGGAAACATCGCCACCCAACACGGCGTTGTCGACCCTTCAGTCCTACATCCTGCAACTGCGGCGAACGCTGCGCAGAGTTCCGCGCATCGGCAGTTTACAAGCTGCCCGCCGAGTTCTGGAGACGCGGGACGGCGGATATTTGCTGGCCGTCCGGAACGACGAACTCGACGCCAATATCTTCACCTCGCTGGTACGTGAGGGCCGCGCGGAACTCCACCGCGACGACCACGCCGCATCGGCGCTCTTGACCCGCGCCCTGACGATGTGGCAGGGGTCCGCACTCTCCGACGTCCAGGCCGGCCCCGTACTCCGGGCGCACCTGGTCGGTCTCGAAGAGGACCGGATCAGCGTGCACGAGCAGCGCATCGACGCCGACCTGCGACTCGGCCGGCACCACGAACTGCTCGGTGAGCTCAGCGCCCTGGTCACCAAGCACCCGACGCACGAGAACCTGCACGCCCAGCTCATGCTGGCGCTCTACCGCTCGGGCCGGCGCGCCCAGGCGCTCGAAGTCGTCAAGCGGCTCCGCCAGGTGCTGCACGACGAGCTCGGTCTCGAACCCTCGCCGCGGATGCGCAATCTGCATCAGGCCGTGCTCGCCTGCGACCCGGTGATCGACAGCCCGGCGGGCTCCGACTCCGTGCTGGCGCTCGACCTCGCGCGCTATTCGTCCTCCCCGACGCTCCCCATCCAACCCACGCCGTCCTCCTTGCACGCCACCACCTCGGTGAGCAGGCCACTGGCGTAACCACGAACCGGCCTGCGGATTACGGCGAACGATGCGGTCCCCCTTCGGACCGTTTCGGTTTCCCCAGGCCCTACGGGTGTTACGCGCGTTCACGCCGGCGCGCGTACTCCCTCACCGCTGGGCGACACCACGGGGCTCGCCCAGCGCAAAAGGCCCACTGCGGCGCATTCCGCGGTGGGCCCGATACGACTCCCCAACTCCCCGTGCTCTTCCTTCCCGTTCCGCCTGCTTTCCGCCGGCCCTCCCGGGATTTCCCCTGCCTTCACGCAGGTACGGACAGGTGAGAGCGCCGCACCCCGGCGCGCCCGCGTCAGCAATGTCTGCGCCTCCGTGTGCTGCGCCAACTCCCTTACGTTGGCGTGCCGTTGGCTACACCACGGTCCAGGTGTCGGTGCCGTGGAG